>CALVSO010000005.1 GCA_944359055.1 uncultured Bacilli bacterium
TTTTCTCGGCATAAACATGTTTTCTGCAGAATATTATACTTATTCAAAAGTTGCACTTGACTTTTTAATTAAAAAATCGTAAACAAAAAAGACATAAATCTTAATATGTCTTATTTTTCATTAAATAAATCTGGTAAATCATTTTCTAATAAAATATAAACTTCTTTACCTTTATAATAATTTTGAGCAATATTAATAGCTTCTTTTACATCATTAACAATAACTAATTTATCATCATCAAACTTAGAATCTTTAATACCATCTTGAATTGGTTTAGTTTGATTAGTACCTACTAGGATCGCTAAATCTACACTATCAGCTATAAATTTACCAAAATTATAATTTACTTCGTATTGTTTATCACCCATTTCAATCATACCTGGGGTAATAATTATTTTTTTACCTGGCATTAATTTTAAAACATCCAAAGCCATTTTTGATCCGACAGGATTAGAATTATAAGCATCGTCTATATAAGTAATATTACCATATTTTTTCATTTCTAATCTATGTTCAATTGTTTTAATTTGTAATACACCTTTTTGTAATTCTTCAATATTTAATCCCAATTCCTTACTAACTGCAATACCAGCCAAAATATTATAAACATTAGCTTCACCTAATAATTTTGTTGTAAATTCATAAAATTTTTCATCACCTTTAAAATGAACATTAAAACTCATTCCTTTATTTGAATATTTAATATCTGTAGCGTAAACATCAGCTTTATCAGATAATCCATACCAAACTATTTTGATGTTGTTTTTTAATTTATAATTTACTTGTAATTCATCATCAATATTTAAAAATCCTACTCCATCTTTAGGTAAATATTCTATTAATTCAAACTTAGCTTTTGTTGTATTTTCAATTGAACCAAACGTGTCTAAATGAGCAGTTCCTATTTTAGTTAATACACCATATTTAGGCTTAACAATACTAGCACGAGATTTAATATCTCCTCTTCTAAATGCACCTAATTCAGCTATAAAATAGTCATTATATTTATCAATATATTCATTAATTGTTCTAATTAAGCCATAGTTAGTATTAAAGTTTTTAGGAGTTGGAAAAGCCATATATCTAACATTTAAAATATCACTTATAATATTTTTAGTACTAGTTTTTCCATAACTACCTGTTACAGCTACAACCTTCATGTGTGATAATGATTTTAATTTTTTATTTGCTTTTCTTTTATAATATAAGTAAACTAATTTTTCAATTGGTTTATTTATTATATTAGCTAAATAAACTATATAATAATTAAAATAAATTAAACTTCCTATTATAAAATAATATAAATATAAATTTTTAGAATAGAATGTTAATAAAATTGTCACAATTGGTATACTATAAATAATTAAAATAGTAACACACATTCTTTTAATTCTACTAGTAAAAGCAAGTGGTTTTTTTACTTGTTCATGTTTATATCGACTATATAAAATAACAGATATAATTAAATAATAAATTGTTACAATGATACTTAAAATATTATTATTTATAAACATCCCTAATAATACAATAAATATGTATAAATAATCAAACCATAAAAATATAAATCTACTATTGTTATTAATCCATTTTAAATATCTATTGCCATCATTATACCAATTTTGTTGTAACATATGAAAAGATTTTTTTAAATCTAAACATACATATAAAAACATACTTAATAAAGATAATATAAATAGCCCCATAATTAATTCCTCCTAAAACATATCTATTACTTTATCTAATTTATCGATAACAGGAAAACCTTTATCTTTAGTTAAATCTCTTGAAAATTGAATTCCAATTCCTCCTTCAGATGCCCATTCTTTTAAATTACCTGAATAATCATCAATTAAAATAGCATCTTTACTTAAACATATTTTTGTTTTTGATATTTCTCTTGGAACAGGAATGATTGTTACATCTTTAAAATATTTTCTAATATAATTAATTTTAGCTACTGCTTCATCTAATGAATTAACATGCGTAAGTATTGCAACATTAAATTTGTTAGAAGCGAATATTTTTTTCAAACAATTAAATGCATCATTAATAATAGGTGTCAAAGTAAGTAGTTGTTTCCAGTTTAAATTTGAAAAAAATTCTTTCATCTTATCTGGATCTTTTCTATCAACTTCTAATCTATCTAGCATATCATAAGTAACACTTATCGTATCCATTATTACTCCATCAAAATCTATATATAAATTTTTCATAACCTCACCTACAACAATTATATCACATCTTAAATACTTTCGTATATTTCTTTATTATTATTAACAAAATTAAACAAATTAAAAACACACTATAATTTATTATTAAATTATTTTGAACTAATATTGGTAAAAATAAAGTGGTTGTTATATTACTAGACATATGTAATATAATAGGTGCTTTAAGATTTTTATATTTTTCATATACATATATTAATATAAATCCTAAAGCAAAAGCATATAAAATCTGAATAATATTCATATGAATTACAGCAAAAAAGATAGTTGTTATTAATATAGCTTTCATATTTGAATATTTATTTTTTAATTCATTATAAATAATACCTCGAAACATCAATTCTTCAATAATAGGTCCTATTAGACCAGTTGAAATTAAAGTAACTATTAAATTATGATTATTATCAAATAATGAAGTTTTTAATAGAAAATTAAAATAATAAGCAAAAACATTATAAATTAAACTTAAAATTATTCCAATTAAAATTAATTGTAAGTAATTCATTTTATTATTTTTATCAAAATTAATTTTTTTATAATCTTTTATTAATAATGGTATAAATATAATAGCTAAAATAAAAGCCAAATAAATTTGTTTGCTACTTAAAAATTCATTAAATAAATTAATATCATTTCCAGAAGAAATGTAAGTATAAGCTAACAAAAAAATTAAAACAAATTGAAATAAAAAATAAATTAATGGCCACTTTATTATTTTCATAGTATCACCATTATAATTATATAATAAATACTATAATAAGACAAGAAAAAAATTGTTAAAATTAATTAACAATTATTTTAAAGCTTCTAATAATTCAGCTTTTTTCATTGTTGAATATCCTTCAACGTTTTTTTCTTTAGCTAATTCTCTTAATTCAGCAACTGTTTTACTAGATAAATCATTTTTTACTTCTTTAGTTTCTTTTTTTACAGTTTTAGTAGTTTTTTCTATTTTACCTTCTAAAGCATTTTTAGCAGTATTAACTAATTCTGTAAATACAGCTGGATTATCGATAGCTATTTCACTTAACATTTTACGATTAATATCAATTTCAGCTTTAGTTAAACCATTGATAAATTTAGAATAACTAATATCATTTTGTCTACAAGCAGCATTAATTCTTGTAATCCATAATTTACGGAAATCTCTTTTCTTTTGTTTTCTATCACGATAAGCATATTTACCAGAATGCATTACTTGTTCATTCGCAGTACGATATAATCTATGTTTACTACCAAAGTAACCTTTAGCTTGTTTCATTACTTTTTTATGTCTTGCACGACTAATAGTTCCACCTTTAACTCTTGCCATAATTTACCTCCTTATATTAAATCCTTAATTCTTTTGTAATCACTCTTACTTAAAGTAGAAGCTGTTCTACCTACTCTATTGCTTGCAGCATTTTTCTTTCCTGTGTTATGTCTTGTTCCAGGATGACCAATTTTAACTGTTCCACCTGGTCTTACTTTACATACTTTACTAGTACCTTTATGTGTTTTCATTTTTGGCATATAAAATTCCTCCTATTTTTCTTTCTTTGGCCCTAATATCATAGACATGATACGACCTTCAATTTTAGGTTGTTGTTCAATAATCGCTACACTTTCTTGTGCAGTAGCAAAGCGCATTAAAACATCTTTTCCTAATTCTGGATGAGCCATTTCTCTTCCTTTAAATCTTATCGTTGCTTTAACTTTATGTCCTTTTTCTAAATACTTCGCACTATTTTTAACACGAGTATTAAAATCATGAACATCGATAGTTACTGATAAACGATATTCTTTCATTTCTAAATTTGCTTCTCTTTGTTTTTTTAAATTCTCTTTAGTTCTTTTTTTATTTTCATATTTAAATTTATTGTAATCCATTATTTTACAAACTGGCGGATTACCATTTGGATTAATTAAAACTAAGTCGAATCCTGCATAATTAGCTAAAGTTAATGCATCTTTAATATTTTTAGTACCTAATTGTTCTCCTTTAGGACCGATTACCATAACTTCTTTAGCTCTAATTTGTTCATTAATTAATGAATCTTTTGATTTATTTGCGATAATTGACACCTCCAACAATAAAAAAGTAGACACAAATATAGTATCCACCTCTTATAAACACAATTAAAAATCTTGGCTTATAACCCATAGCTAATGTGCTATCAGGTGGAGAATACTCGCTTTCCTTCTTCATTTCGTATATAATTATACCATTTATTATATGTTTGTCAAGCTTTTTTTATTATTTATTTCATAATTTTAGCAATAATTCATTATATTGCTCATGTATTTCTTCATTAGAAAAAACTATATATTCACCTTCTATTGTCCAATTATTTTTATTAAAAATTAAAAAGTTAATTACTTCATCATAAACATTTAATGTATCAATAACAACATTTATATTTTGCTCTATTTCTTGTTTATTTTTAGTAATTTCCGCTTCACTTGAAAAAGCTAAACTTTTATAAAAATCAATATAATATGAATCTAAATTTTTATTTTCAATATACGATAAAACTGTTTCATTATTAAATTGGTTTAATATTTTGTTTTTATTATCTTCTATTTGTTCTTTTGTTTCCTTGATATACAGTTTTGTATTGATAAAATTAGGTCCATCTTCTTGATAATTTTCTAATGTTAAAACATTGGAAAATTTTTCATCTGTAACTAAATTAACATAAGTTAATGTTATATCAATAGTATCTTTTAAATATTTTTTAGCAGCTTTTTCTACTACTAAATAATCACCACTACTAATTGTTTTTCCCAATCTTTCATTTACTTTATCATAATCAAACTCATCAAAATTAATTAAACTATCTATTTCATTTAATTCTTGCCTTAATTTTTCTTCTTGATTTAAATCTTTAATAATTATAATAGTAAGTAATAAAACTATTAAAGCAACTACTACACCTACAGCAATTAATATTTTTTTCATATTATACTCCCTTAATCTATATTAATTAATTGATATTTTTTACTACCAACACCTAATTCTTCAGCATGATCTAAGATAATTTTCCCTTTTCTTGATTCTACTCTTTCGATAAAATGATCTTTTCCATGATCATCAGAATTGTAAATTAAATCTAAACAAGCTTGATCTAAAGCAACAGGGTCTAATGAAGCAAGTATTCCAATATCTTGCATACAAGGTGCCTCTGGATTAGCAACACAATCACAATCAACTGATATATTGTTAACTACATTAATATAAACTATATTTTTAAAATAATCTACTACTGACTTGTCAGCTTCAGCCATTGATTCAATAAAATCAACTTGTGGTGTTGCCCAAATATTATCTCTTTCTACTCCACCACTATGAATCCAAGCTTTGCCCCTAGATGAAGCTAAACCGATTGACATATTTTTTAATGCTCCACCAAAGCCACCCATTGGATGACCTTTAAAATGTGATAACATCAACATTGAATCATAGTTATCAATATTTTTTCCAACAAAATTTTCTTTTAAATGTCTACCACCTACAACCGGAATAGCTTTATCGCCATCAATATCTAATAAATCAACATTAGTAAATCCATGTTCTTTAATCGTTTGCAAATGATCTTTAGTAGTATTTCTTTTTCCTTCGTAAGCTGTATTACATTCAACAATTGTACCGTTTAATTTTATAACTAAATCATTAATCAAACTAGGTTTTAAATAATGATTATTCCCTGCTTCACCTGTTGAAATTTTAACAGCTACCTTTCCTTCTAATTTACAATTTAACTTTTCGTAAATTTTAATTAAACTTTCACTACTTATTTCTTTTGTAAAATAAACTTTTTCCATATTTTTTCCTTTCTATTTCAATAGTTGCATGACTAATGTTTTGTTTTTTTAAGTATTCTTTAATATATTCTTCCATCTGTTCTACTTCATCATTATTTATGATAGCATGTAAAGTAGCATAATTATTATATCCATCCATACTCCAAATATGAATATGATTAATACTTACTATATTTTTATTTTCTAATAATTGTTTTTTTATTTTTCTGATATTTATATTATCTGGTGTTTTTTCTAAAAATAAATCTAATACTATTTTTAAATGTTTTAAAGCATGAATTATTATGTAAATTGAAATAATAAAACTCATTATAGAATCAATATAATTTATCTTAGTAAATTTAATTAATATTGAACCTATTAAAACAACTATCCAACTTAAAACATCTTGTAACAAATGTAAATTCACGGCTTCTTGATTTAAAGAATGTCCACCTTTTGTTTTATGTACAGCTATAATATTAAATAAAATACCAATTAAAGCAATTATGATCATGCCATCATAATTAATATCAATCGGATTAAATAATCTATTTGTAGCATTATATATAACTAATAATGAGCCACAAAGTAAAATTATAGTAGTTATAAAAGCAGCTAAAATAGAATATCTAACATAACCATAAGTGTATTTATAATTAGGTCTATGTTTGCTCTTTTTTTCAAAGAAATAGGATATCCCGATACTTGCAGCATCTGCTAAATCATGAACTGCTCCTGACAAAATAGAAATACTATTAGTTATAAAACCACCTATTATTTCTAATAATGAAAAACTTATATTTAAAATAAATGCTATTAATATATTTCTATCTGTTTTCATACTCCACCTATTTAAATTATATCATTTATTTAAAAAAAAATATAGATTTTTCTATATTTTTTTACTATTGTATATATCTAATTTTGTACATAAAACTTGTTCTAATAAAATAATATTTTTAATTGTTTGATTAACAGATTCATTAATTTTAATTAAATCACAAATATTATTAGACAAGCAAGTTGCTTTTTTTATTTTATTTGCTTCTTCATTTAAAATATTCGCTAATGCTTTTTCAATACAAGATATTGAATTAGGAATGCTTTCATTTTTACATAAACATTTTAACAATTTTGATATTTTATCATAACAATCAATACTGCTATAATATAAAAGAGAATTACTTCTCTTTTATTTTTGGATAAATAAAATCAATAAAGAATAATAAATAACTAAGTGAAATAATAAATCCCGCAATTACATCTGATGTATAATGAACACCTAAATATATTCTACTAATACCTATCAAAACTGTTAATAAAATTAATAATGAAAATCCAATTTTTTTATATTTATAATCACTTTTCCATAATAAATAAGCTAGAAAGCCATAAATAGCTAAACTTATCATAGCATGTCCACTAGGAAAACTATAACCTGTTTCAGTAATTATATTTATATCAATTGGCCTTTCTCTTGAAAAAATTAATTTTAAAATATAGTTCAATGTAAAAACAGATAATAAATTTATTAAAAAAACTTTTCTTATTTTTTTCCATAATACAATTACTAAACAACTAAATAATATACACCAAATAGGATCTGCAAAAAAAGTAATAAATTTCATTATATTAGTCATAATATCAGAAATAAATAATGAAATAACTGAGTAACCAAAATCATCTATCCAAATTAAATATTTATGAAAATAAACACCTAATAAAAAAACAACAAACAAAATAATACTTAAAATAGTTTTCATACTATCACCATATCAATTATATCATATTATTTATAAATTGAAATATTTTATTTATTATTAAAACTGGTAATAATATTATAATAAAAATAATATCTATAAAAAAGCCTAAAATTAAATAAATTATATCTTTCATAATTAATTATATATTTTAAACTTTTACAATATTACCATTATAAATATTAAAAAAGTTAGGAATTTTCCTAACTTATTTAATAATTTCTGAAACGTTACCTGCACCAACAGTGTGTCCACCTTCACGGATAGAGAATTTAGTTCCGTTTTCGATAGCAATTGGAGCAATTAACTCAACAGTGATTTCAACGTTATCACCTGGCATAACCATTTCAGTTCCTGCAGGTAATTCAATAACACCAGTTACATCTGTAGTTCTAAAATAGAATTGTGGACGATAATTTGTAAAGAATGGTTTATGACGTCCTCCTTCTTCTTTAGTTAAGATATAAACTTGAGCTTTGAATTTAGTATGAGGAGTAACTGTACCTGGTTTAGCTAATACTTGTCCTCTTTCAACTTCGTCACGAGAAATACCACGTAATAATACACCAGCATTATCTCCTGCTTCAGCATAATCTAATTGTTTACGGAACATTTCAATTCCTGTAACAACAGTTTTTTTAGTTTCTTTTAAACCAACGATTTCAACTTCGTCATTTAATTTTAATTGACCTCTTTCAACACGTCCTGTAACAACAGTTCCACGACCAGTGATTGTAAATACATCTTCAATTGGCATTAAGAATGGTTTATCAGTATCACGTGCTGGAGTTTCGATCCATGTATCAACTGCATCCATTAATTCTTGGATTTTTTCTTGGTAAGCTGGATCTCCTTCTAATGCTTTTAATGCAGAACCTCTGATGATTGGAGTATTATCACCATCGAAACCATATTCGCTTAATAATTCACGAATTTCCATTTCAACTAAATCTAATAATTCTTCATCATCAACCATATCACATTTGTTCATGAATACTACCATACGAGGTACACCAACTTGACGTGATAATAAGATGTGTTCACGAGTTTGAGCCATAGGTCCATCTGTAGCAGCAATAACTAAGATAGCTCCATCCATTTGAGCAGCACCTGTAATCATGTTTTTAACATAATCAGCATGTCCTGGGCAGTCTACGTGAGCATAGTGTCTCTTATCAGTTTGATATTCAACGTGTGAAGTATTAATTGTAATACCTCTTTCTCTTTCTTCTGGTGCTTTATCGATATTTGCATAATCAACAAAGTCAGCTTGACCTTTACCAGCTAAGTATTTAGTAATAGCAGCTGTTAAAGTAGTTTTACCATGATCTACGTGTCCAATTGTACCAATGTTAACATGTGGTTTTGAACGATCAAATTTTTGTTTTGCCATATTAATTTTCCTCCTTATTTAACTTCATATTTAATTTTATACTAATTAACATAAAAATTCAAGACTTTTATATTAATTTGTACCATTTTTTTTGATAATTTCTTCAGCAATATTTCTAGGTACTTCTTCATAATGATCAAATACCATTGTAAAGTTACCTCTTCCTTGAGTATTACTTCTTAAACTTGTAGCATACCCAAACATTTCTGCTAAAGGTACCATTGCATCAATAGCTAATGCATTTCCTCTTGATTCTTGACCAAGTGGACGACCTCTTCTTGATGTAAGTTCTCCCATAACAGCACCTAAATATTCATCAGGAACTACTACTTGAACTTTCATAATTGGTTCTAGTAAAACTGGTTTACATTTGTTTTTAGCTTCTTTTAATGCCATTGAAGCAGCAATCTTATAAGCCATTTCAGATGAGTCAACATCGTGGTATGAACCATCGAATAATGTTGCTTTAACATCAATCATTGGATATCCAGCTAAAACACCAGTTTTCATAGCATCTTGTAATCCTTTGTCAGTAACAGGAATATATTCTCTTGGAACTACACCACCTACTACTGCATCAACGAATTCATAACCTTTATCAGGATTTGGTTCAAATTTAATCCATACGTGTCCATATTGTCCACGACCACCAGATTGTTTAATATACTTACCTTCACATTCACCAGCTTGAGTTAATGTTTCACGATAAGATACTTGTGGTTTACCAATATTAGCATCTACACCAAATTCTCTTCTCATTCTATCAACGATGATATCTAAGTGTAATTCACCCATACCAGCAATGATAGTTTGACCTGTTTCATGATTTGTACTAGCTCTAAAAGTTGGATCTTCTTCAGCTAATTTTTGTAATGCTAATCCCATTTTATCTTGATCAGCTTTTGATTTTGGTTCAACAGCTAATTCAATAACTGGTTCTGGGAATTCCATTGATTCAAGAATACAAGGTTTCTTTTCATCACATAATGTATCTCCAGTAGTTGTATCTTTTAATCCAACTGCTGCAGCAATATCTCCTGCAAATACTTCAGATATTTCAGTACGAGTATTAGCATGCATTTGTAGAATACGACCGATTCTTTCTTTTTTATCTTTAGTTGCATTTAATACATATGAACCACTTGATAAGTGTCCTGAATAAACTCTAAAGAATGTTAATTTACCAACGAATGGGTCTGTCATAACTTTGAATGCTAAAGCTGAGAATGGTTCTGAATCAGATGGATGTCTTTCAATTTCTTTACCATCTAAATCTACACCTTTAATAGCTTCAATATCTACTGGGCTTGGTAAATAATCAATTACTGCATCTAGTAATAATTTAACACCTTTATTACCTAAAGCAGTACCACACATTACAGGGAAGAATTCAACTGCTAAAGTTCCTTTTCTGATTGCTTTTTTAATTAATTCAACAGAAATTTCTTCTCCTTCTAAGTATTTGTTCATTAATTCGTCATCGAATTCAGCTACTGCTTCGATTAATTCATTTCTTTTTTCTTCAACTAAATCAACCATATCAGCAGGAATATCAATAACTTTTGCATTTTCATGTTGTTCACCATCATATTGATAAGCAGTTCTAGTAACTAAATCAATAATACCATTAAAGTCATTTTCTGCTCCAATTGGCCATTCAATAGGTTTTGCATTAACACCTAATCTTGAATCAATAGTAGATAAACTATATTCAAAATTAGCTCCCATCTTATCCATTTTATTACAGAAAATCATTCTTGGTACCTTAAATTCAGTTGCTTGACGCCATACTGTTTCAGTTTGTGGTTCAACACCTGCTTGAGCATCTAATAATGCAACTGCACCATCTAATACTCTTAAAGAACGAGATACTTCAACTGTAAAGTCTACGTGTCCTGGAGTATCGATGATGTTTAATCTATGATTTTTCCAGAATGCTGTAGTAGCTGCTGAAGTGATTGTAATACCTCTTTCTTGTTCTTGTTCCATCCAGTCCATTTGAGAAGCACCATCATGAGTTTCTCCAATTTTATGAATTTTACCTGTATGGAATAATACACGTTCTGTACAAGTTGTTTTTCCAGCATCAATATGGGCCATGATACCAAAATTACGTGTTTTTTCTAAACTATATTCACGAGCCATATATTATTTCCTTTCTTACCATCTATAATGAGCAAATGCTTTATTAGCTTCTGCCATTCTATGTGTATCTTCACGTTTTTTAACTGCTGCACCAACACCGTTTGATGCATCAATAATTTCGTTTGCTAAATTTTCAGCCATTGAATGTCCGCCTCTTAATCTAGCGTATTGAACTAACCATCTTAATCCTAAAGCTTGACTTCTATCTGGTCTTACTTCAATTGGAACTTGATAGTTTGCTCCACCAACACGACGTGATTTAACTTCTAAAGCTGGTTTAATATTTTCTAAAGCTTTATTTAAAACGTCCATTGGTTCTTGATTTGTTTTTTCTTTAACTATTTCAAAAGAGTCATATAAAATTGTTTGAGCAATTCCTTTTTTACCATCGATCATTAATCTATTAATTAATTTAGTAACTAATTTAGAATTATATAATGGATCTGGTAATACGTCTCTTTTAACTGCACGTCTTTTACGCATAACTATCTCCTTTCATTATTTTTTAGGTTTTTTACTACCATATTTACTACGTCCTTGACGACGTTTTTCAATTCCAGCAGTATCCATAGTACCACGAATAATGTGATATCTAACACCGATTAAGTCTTTAACACGTCCACCACGAATTAAAACTACTGAGTGTTCTTGTAAATTGTGTCCTTCACCAGGTATATAAGCTGTAACTTCCATACCATTAGATAATCTAACACGAGCATATTTACGTAACGCTGAGTTTGGTTTTTTAGGTGCCATTGTTCCTACACGAGTACAAACACCACGTTTTTGAGGTGAATTTTGACTAGTTCTAACTTTATCTTTGCTGTTATATCCAATATTCAAAACTGGTGATTTACTTTTTCTAGTTTTGTTCTTACGGTTTTTTCTAACTAATTGGTTAATTGTAGGCATTGTTTTACCCTCCTTTCATTTACACACTTCCAGGTGTTTCATTTTACTTATTAATTTAAGACTTGCCTAAGCAAATCTAAAACGTAATAATCTTATCATTTTATTGTATGTTTGTCAAGTATTTTTATACATTATTTTGATATCCGGCAGTCATATATTTACTACCACACTTTATATATGTATGATATGTTATTTTAGAATCATTTTTTATTATAGTATGACCAGTACAAATAGATGTATCATCATTAGTAGTTAATAAATTTTTTTCTTTTAATTTTTCAACAGTAACTACTATTTCATCACCTTGTTCAAGATTACTATAATATGTTTTTTGATATTTTTTTGAAGCTTCTAAAACTTGAGATTCAAATGTTTTATATATATTAGATGTACTAGAACCATCAATAGGTTCAAGCATATTTTTAAAAACTTTATTAGCTAAAACAGAAATAATTACTAAGGCAATCATTAAAACTAATACGCAAGCTAACATGGCTTGTAATCCCCAACCCCTATTATTTAATTTTAACATCAAAATAAATTCCTTTCTTCCAATTCATCATTGAATCTATATAATTTTGCAGGTCTTCCCATATATCCTTCATTAACATCACCAGTATCAATAACATATCCTAAATTTACTAATTTTTTTCTAAAATTTCTTCTATCTATTTCTGTATTTAAAACTTGCTCATAAACTTTTTGTAATTCTGGTAATGTAAAATCACTCGGAAATAATATTTTTAAAATATTACTGTTTATCATTCTCTTTTTCAAATATTCAACTAATTTATTAATTATTTTATCATGATCGTAACCAGTTTTTGGAATAGAATTAATCTCAAACCATGCTAGTTCAATTTCATCTCTTTCTTGTTTTTTTAATACTAAAGTTATATTATCAATTAAACCTATAAATGCTGTCGCAACTACTCTATTATCTGGATCCCTATTTAAATTACTAAAAGTATAACATTGTTCAATATACATAGTTGGTAATCCTAAAGTGTCACATACTACATCCGTTATATTATCTTCTAAAGTTTCATTGTTACTTAATAAAGAACCTGGTAACACCCAATAACCTTTATAAGGTTCAGTTTTTTTATGCATTAATAATATTTTTATTTTACCCTTATCGACAGTAAAAATTCCAATTAATGTTTCTAATAATTGATTATAATCCTTCTTAATACTACTCATATATTTCTCCTTTGTGTTTAACGTACACTCATTTTACATTAATTTTTCTATTTTGTCAAATAGTAAAAAACCAAAGATTTAAATCCTTGGTTCTTTATTTATTCAGAAACATTTATAGTTACATCTAAAGTAATTTCACTATAATCTTTATAACTAAATGTTATATCTCTTGTATTATCATCGGCTTGTAACCATAAGATAAATTCTGTTCCTGTTGCACCATGACGACTAGCATCAGTTATATCAATTTCTTCAATCGTATATCCTTCTGAAGTTAATTGATTAGGATCAATGCCTAAATCAACAATAACGCCATACCATTTTTTATTTAATCCGCTACCATTGGTGTAAGAAATTAGATTACCATTTTTTGTAACATTAATTACATTACTTTCGAAATCAACATTAATAGCATTTTGATTAGCAACTATTTCAATATAATGTTCATCATTTTCTGAATCTAAATTATCTGTAATTGATTTTTTAGCAGTTACTAATTCTAATGGTTTAACAAAATTCCATCCATCTTTATAAATAGCTATTTTAGTCTCTTCGCCATCTTTAAATTCAAACATTGTTTCAGTAGCATCAACTATAAACATGCCATCTTCATATGTTACATCTGAAATTATTTCGTTTTCTGTTTCATATAATACACCTACTTTAGCATCAAAATTAAATGTGATTGTTAATGTATCTTCTTCATCATCTAAATTTTTGAATGTTATTGTTTGTGTTTTATCAATATCAGATCCTCTTAACCAAATAACAAATCCAGTATCACTAGTAGCACCTAATCTTTTAGCATCTAGTATATCAATTTCTTCAATTGTATAACCTTCAGCAACAATTCGTTTAGGGTTTATACCTAAATCAATTATAAATCCATACCATTCTTCTTCCATGTAACCATTATTATATTTTTTTAATGGTTTCAATTCTTTGATATTAATTGTATTTTCTTCTTTAGATATATCTACTCTTTCATTGTTATAATTCATTTCTTCATAATATGGTTCTTCTTCCAAAACATTAGATAAATCTAATTTTTTTATATCATTTAAATTTAGAGTTGGATAATTAGTTAAAACATTAACTATAATAGTTTCTGTTACATCATTATTGTCTTTATGTTTAAATGTTAATTCTCTAGATTCATCTAAACCATTTAACCAAATAACAAAAGCAGTATCACTAGTAGCACCTAATCTTTTAGCATCTAATATATCAACTTCTTCGATTGTGTAACCATCTACTTCTAACAATCTTGGATCAATTCCAAAGTCAACTATTAAAGCATACCATTGTTTAGATAAAGTACTAGAATTAGTGTATTTAATTAATGCTTTATTTTTAGTTACATTTATTTCATTTGAAGAAACACTTACTTCGATAGCTTCTTGATTAGAAATTATTTCATCATAAAATGGTTCTTCTTCTTTAATACTTTCGGTATCAATTTCAGTAGCACCTTTAAAATCTAAATTAGTTACAAATGTCCAATTATCATCTTTTTTAGCTGTTTTTAAAACACCATCCTCTTTAAATTCAAATGTTGTTATATTTGAATCAACTACAAAAATTCCATTTTCATAAGTAATATTATTTAAATCGGTTATATTACCTTCTGCTTCATAAGGTACAGCTACTTTATATTCTTCATTACCGGCAAATTTAAAAGTAAGTGTAACATATTCAGTTTCATCATTTTTGTTTACAAAAGTTAATTCTAAAGGTTCAGTTAATTTAACATCAGTTAACCACATAACAAATGCATTTTCGTTAGCTGTTGTATATCTAGAAACATCAGTTATGTCTTCAGGATTAATTGAATAATTACCTATAATTTTTACATCGTTTACATTGAATCCTAAATCTAAAACAAAACCAAACCATTTTCCTTCCATAAAACCATTATTATACTTGATTAAAGGATTGTTTTCAGTTATTGTAATAACAGAATCTTGTTTAGATAAAGAAATATTAGCCATATTATATTTCATAAATGGTACATATTGTTCACTATTTTCTAAATTAGATAAATTTAATTCAATAGGATTTTTAACATCAAAAGCGCGATAATTAGCAGTTACATTGATTGTAATAGTTTCGATGACATCATGATTATCTTTATGTTTAAATGTTAATTCTCTAGTTTTTACAGCACCATTTAACCAAATAACAAATGCAGTATCACTAGTAGCACCTAATCTTTTAGCATCTGATATATCAACTTCTTCGATTGTGTAACCATCTGCTTTTAACAATCTTGGATCAATTCCAAAGTCAACTATTAAAGCATACCATTGTTCATCACGACCACTATTATTTACATAACTAGTTAATTTACTATCTTTTGTAATATTAATTATGTTATTTTCAACATTGACACTAATTGCATTTTCATTATCTTTTATATAAGAAGCAAAAGGTTCTTCATCTAAAATATTTTCAACTTCTATTTTATTTGCACCTTTAAAATCTAAATTAGTTACAAATGTCCAATCATCATCTTTTTTAGCTGTTTTTAAAATACCATCTTCCTTAAAGGTAAATGTTGTCACATCTAAACCAACAACAAACATATTATCTTTAAAAATTACATCATTTGATAAATCAGTAATACTAGATGTTGATTCATAAGAAATACCAGTTATACCATCATATTTTAAAGTTAATGTAATTGTATCGTTAACATCTAAACTATTATTAAATGTAAATTTTAAATCACCTTGCACAAAGTCTTCTTCAGTTAACCAAATAATGAAAGCAGTATCACTAGTGGCACCAAATCTTTTTGCATCTAGTATATCAGCTTCTAAAATGCCATATTGTTTAGAAGTAATATTATGAGGATCAATACCTAAGTCTAAAATAAAACCAAACCATTGACCTTCCATATAACCATTATTATATGACTTTAATAAATCTGTTTCTTTTATTGTTATAATATTTCCTTCATTTGTTATATTTACCTTTGGAATATTATAAGTCATCTCATCCTTATATGGTTCATCTTCACCAAATTCAGGTAATACTAAATTAGATGTACCATTCATACTAAATACTGGATAAGTATTAGTTATTTGCCATATATCATCAACTAGTTTTACTGTTTTTGATGTTCCATTTTCAATAAATACAAATTCGTTTATACCATTTGCAATATTAAATTGTTTATTCGTAACGTCATAATTTACGCCTTCAGTTTTTACAACAATTTCGTTAGTAGTTTCATATTCATAGCGAGCCATACCAACAAAATTAAATGTCAAAGCAATTGCTTCATTTGTTTCATTATCAACAAAAGTAATTATTTTGTTAGTATTAATATCACTACCTCTTAACCATACAACAAATTGATTTTCATTAGTTGCTCCTAAACGATTTGCTTCTGTTTTATCAACTTCTTCAATTGTATAACCTTCTAAAGTAGTAATTCTATCTTTTGGAATACCTAAATCTAGTAATATTGCATACCATTGTTCATCACTATATCCGTTATTCCAGTTTTTCATACCTCTAGTCTCTAAAATATTAATCATATTTTTATCTACTGATATAGAAATAGATTCTTGATTAAATTTAATATCTTCACCAAAAGGATCTGTTAAAATATCATCAGTTTTAATATTAAGCGCTGAATTTAATTGTAGTTTTTTAGTTGCTTCTTGTTGTTCTACTAAATCAATATGAGTGAAATAAGTTTCATCTCCACTACCATCAGCATTTATGCCAAGTGGTGTTTCTATTTCTTCAAAATTATTTAATGCATTTTCCCATGTATCACTTCCATATGGTTTAAAGTAAATAACCATATCATCAATGTCATCACTTTCAATTGTTTTTGCAGCTAGCATAATGTTTTTTGTAGTTAATTGAGCCCCATCAGCTGTAAAAATATGAGTCCCAATAATATAAGCGTTTTCTAGTTTACTTTGGTCGATTGCTTCAGCATTAGCAGTTATACCAAGCGCTAAAAATGACATTGTACAAAAAACAACATACTTCAAATTTTTCTTCATACATATCTCCTTTTATTTACTAATATTTACTATTTTACCATCTGTCAATTTTACTTTAACTGTTTTATTTAACATACTTTCATTAGCATTATTTATTCCATTGACACTACTATTATATTTTGCTACTGTTTTTTCATCTTTATCTAATAATTCGCTAAATGAAATCACTTTACCATTTTGATATACTTTAATTATTCCAAATGGTGAGTAAGCATCATATTTTTCAAATTTAATTGTATAAGTATCAGGAATTTTTTCCCATTTTGCTACTAAAGTAATATTTTTAGTAACTTTGCTACTAAAGTTATAATCTTTGCCATCTAATTGCCAACTAACAAACTTATAACCACTTCTTGTTGGGTTTGTAGGTTTGCTAACTGTATTACCTTCTTTTACAGTTTGACTTGCAACACTACTTCCTCCATTGCTATCAAATTTAACAGTATATTTAGTTATTTCACTTGGTTGCTCTACTTTTTCCCATTTTGCTGTTAATGTAATATTTTTTGTAACTTTACTACTGAAGTTATAATCTTTGCCATTTAGTTGCCAATTAACAAATTTATAACCACTTCTTGTTGGATTTGCAGGTTTACTAACTGTATTACCTTCTTTTACAGTTTGACTTGCAACACTACTTCCTCCATTACTATCAAATTTAACAGTGTATTTAGTTACTTCACTTGATTGCTCTACTTTTTCCCACTTTGCCACTAAAGTAATATCAGAATAAATTGAAGTTTTAAAATCAAACAACTTATCATCATTATACCAACCAATAAACTTATAACCATCTTTAGTTGGTTCACTTGGCCTTGTCACTGTTTTTCCTTCAATTACACTTACGATATTAATACTACCATCAACGTCAAAAGAAACTTTGTAACTAACGACAGAAGCTTCTTCAATCCAACTAGCTTTCAAAGTTATATTTTGCGTAACAGGCCTACTAAAATCATATGGTTCATCATTTAATAACCAATTATCAAAAATATATCCTTCTTTAGTTGGGTCAGTTGGTTTAGTTACTAAATCGTCTTTTAAAACTGTTTGACTTGTTACACTACTTCCACCATTACTATCAAATGTAACTGTAAATTCTTCTTTCTTACTACAGCTACATCCAAATAATGTGGTAGCTAAAAACACCCCCATAACTAATAATAAAAATATTTTTCTTTTCAAAATGTCACTCCTTACTAACATAGAAAATAATTATATTAAATTGAAGGCTATTTAATATAATTTTTTTGTATAATTTATTTTTTATTAGCAAAAATAAATTATATATGGTAATCATTCAATTGAATGCTCCTATTAAATTATAGCATTCAAACGAATGCATGTCAAGCTATTTTTAAGTTTACTGTGAGAAAATATTATACGAGGAAGTGAGTATATGTATCTTAAAAGATTACGTGATTTACGTGAAGATAAAGATAAATATCAAGTTGATATTGCCAAATACCTAAAAATTACTCGTCAACAATATAGTTTATATGAAACAGGAAAAAGAGATATTCCTATCGACCTACTTAATATGTTGGCTGACTATTATAATACATCTATTGACTACATCGTTGACCGTACTGATGAAAAAAAAACTTATCCCAAAAAAAATTAAGTCTAATAAACTTAATTTTTTTAATTATCTAAATAATCTCTTAACTTACGCGAACGAGATGGATGTCTTAATTTTCTTAAGGCTTTAGCTTCAATTTGTCTTATACGTTCACGAGTAACACCAAACAATTGACCTACTTCTTCCAATGTTCTAGCTTTACCATCTTCCAATCCAAATCTTAATCTAATTACTTTTTCTTCTCTTTCAGTTAAAGTTAATAAAATATCACTTATTTCATCTTTTAACATTTCATTTGTTGCATATTCTTCTGGACTCATATTGTGTTCATCTTTAATAAAATCACCTAAATGAGAATCATCTTCTTCACCAATTGGAGTTTCTAAACTTACTGGTTCTTGACTTATTTTATAAATTTCTCTTATTTTATCAACTGATGTATTCATTTTTTTAGCTAATTCTTCTTCTGAAGGTTCCCTATTTAATTCAAGTGTTAATTGTCTTTGAATACGAGCTAATTTATTAATTGTTTCTACCATATGAACTGGAACACGAATTGTTCTTGCTTGATCAGCTATTGCACGAGTAATAGCTTGTCTAATCCACCAAGTAGCATAAGTTGAAAATTTATATCCTTTAGACACATCAAATTTTTCAACTGCTTTCATTAATCCAATATTTCCTTCTTGGATTAAATCCAAAAACAACATACCACGACCAACATATCTTTTGGCTATACTTACAACTAATCTTAAGTTAGCTTCAGCTAAAATAGTTTTAGCTTCTTCATCACCAGCCAATATTCTATCAGCTAAATCTAATTCTTCTTCGTTTGTTAATAATTTAATTTGTCCAATTTCTTTTAAATACATTCTAACTGGATCATTAATATTTAAATCTTTAGTTAATGTATTATCATCTAATAGTATCTTATCTGATCCACCATCAGTTTCCTCTTCTGATACAACTGGGATATTGTTTTCATTAAATACATTATATAAATCATCCAATGAATCAGCATCCAACTCTAACCCTTTTAAAGCAGCTGCTAAATTCTCATAAGTTAAATACCCTTGTTGTTTTCCTAATTTTACTAATTCTTCTTTTCGTTCTGCAAACGATTTAATTTCATTAAACATTTTTTTCTCTCCTTACCACTAATTCTAATATTCTTTGACCTAATTTAGCTTTTTTTTCTAAATCAGTTTCTTCATTCATTAATTTAGTTAATCGATCACATTCATCATTAATATTTTTTTCTTCAATAGCATCAAAATAATCAATTATTAAATTATCACTATAATTTTCTTTTAAATTTAAAGACTCTATCTTACCAACTACAGAAACCAATTCACTATCTAGATCGGATAAAAATTCCGCTTCATTTATATAATTATTATTTTTATAAAAATAACTTATTTCATGTGCTAGCATTCGATACTCTTTAGTTGGAAAATAGATTGTCCTATTATCAAACATTTTAATAACATCAGCACTTCTTAACATATAAAACAATAGTCCTAGTTGTGCCATATCATACTTATTAGTTTGTACTATTTTTGGTTTATTTATTTTAGGTACTTCTTTTTTGGTTAATTTATCTTTTAAAAATTCGATATCCAAATCAGTTTCTTTACTTAATTTTTTTAAAGTTATTTCTCTTAATATATCATCATCAATTGAATTAAGTTGCTCAATAACTTCTTTAGCATATTTAGCTTTATCAACAGTTTGACTTAAATCTTTATTTTTTTTAAGATAATTTAATTTAAAATCCATAACACTTATTGGATTATTTATTTTATCTAAAAATTTATCTTTACCATATTTTAAAATATATTCATCTGGATCTAAATCACTTTCTAATCTTACTATTTTAGGTATGATATTATACTGTAATAATATATCACTACAAGCCATAGTTGCTTTAGCACCTGCTTTATCTCCATCAAAACATATAATAATATTACTAGCTAATCTTCTTATTATATTAGCATGTTCTTTTGTAAAAGCAGTTCCTAATGTAGCTACTACATTTTTAACACCAACACTATGAGCTCTAATAACATCCATGAATCCTTCCATAATAATGACAGTATTTTTCATTCGACATTCATTTTTAGCTCTTGCATAATTATAAACAAACTCACCTTTTTTAAATAATACATGTTCCTTACTATTAATATATTTAGGAGCATCAATATTTGTATATATTCTACCACTATAACCAATTACTTTATTATTTATATCATGTAAAGGAAACATAATCCTATCATAAAAGAAATCATGAAATCCTCTTTCATCTTTAACAATTAAACCACTATCAATCAAATCTTTTTCTTTAAATTCTTTTTTTTCTAACAAAGTAGATAAAGCTTTACTATTTTTAATAGCTAGTCCAATTTCAAATTCTTTAATTAAATCATCATTTATTTTTCTTTTATATAAATATTCTTTAGCTTCTCTACCATATGAAGTATTTATATTATTTAAATAAAATTTTTGACCAATATCATAAATTTTATATATATCATTATTTTTAATTGTCTTAGTATTTTTAGTATCGATAGCAATATTAATGCCAGCCATATCAGCTACCATTTTAACTGCTTCAATAAAAGATACGTGTTCATATTCTTTGATAAAATTAAAAACATTACCAGCTGTATGACAAGAAAAACAAGAAAATATTTGTTTATCAGGAGAAACACTTAGAGACGGATCACTATCTTCGTGAAATGGACATACTCCAAAATAATTCTTTCCTTTTTTTGTAAGCGGAATATATTTTGATACAACATCAACTATATCAACACTATTTCGTATTTCATTAATTTGTTCCTGTGATAATGTTTTCATATTTATCTTCCCCTATTTATTAATATACGACAAAAACTAACAATTTCCTTTTTTTTTACATATTTTTTTTAATTTTTTTCATATTATTTAATAAGGAGTGACCAAAATGAACTTAAAAGCAATTAAAATAATCGGATTTTTTGTTATATTTTTATTATGTTTCCCTTTTCATTTTTTATATGATTGGTTACCTAATTCATTATTTAGTATATTCTTTCCTATAAACGAAAGTATTTGGGAACATATGAAATTAATTTATACTTCGTTTGTTTTTTATGGCATATTTGATTATTTATTACTTAAAAAAAATAAAATTGTCTTTAATAATTTTCTAATACAATTATTTTTAATACCGATTATAGCAATCTTTATTTATCTAATTATATTTATTCCTATTTATAAAATTATAGGCGAAAATATGATAGTAAGTATCGGATTATTAGCAATTGTAATCTTAATTGAACAAATATTAAGTTATTTTATATTACAATATAAAGAAATAAAATATCAAAATATTATAGGAATAATTGGAATTATATTAATATATATTATATTTGGTTATTTAACTTATAAACCAATTGAAAATTATATATTTTATGACATAGTAAAAGATAAATATGGAATTAATATTTATATAAAATAAAAAGACTTATTTAGCCTTTTAACATTTCTCATTGTAATTATATATATATTGATTATATTCATTACTATACTTTATTACAACACAACCATTCATTGGCTGTGTTTTATCTAATGGGTTTTGTATTGTCCCATTTTCAACATCTTTGATATATCCTTTTTCTATTAATTCTGTAATTGTTAATTTGAACTCTGAATCATCATTAGGTAATTGTCCAGCGTTATCTATAGCCCAATTATGTGCGGCTTCTAAAATCATCTTAATTTGCATATCATAAGCTTCTTTTTTAGAATCGTCAATTGTTTTATCTATTATAGGAAATGCAATTAACATAATAACTCCTAATAAAATTATTACTCCTAACAATTCAACTAATGTAAACCCTTTTTTCATTGTTACCACCTATTATAATTATACATTTTAATTTTTTTTTAGTCAATCTCATTTTTTCTAATAATATATGTTTTGTCCTTAGTGTAAAAAGCATAAAAAACGTCTTCTAATTTTAATTTGTTTTTATCTAAAATATTATATACCCAATTTAAATCCTTCTTCATATTTTTGATGGTATCTACATCAATTGTCCCGTCAATTATGATTGGCATTGGATAAACATTATTATCATTAAATACCGATAATTTCCCATTATTTTCTAATATTGCATAGTTTACATCATTTATATTTTTAACTCCTTGTTCTCTTAATTGTGAGATTAAGTCATCTAAACTATATCTAATTTTTTGCATTTGCTTAAAATCAACTTTACCTTTATTTATAATAACTTGAGGACTTCCATCAATAAATTTACGAAAAGCATTACTTTTTAAAGCTATATAACTCAAACTTATTTGTAATATTACTAAAATAGCAATAGGAATTAATGATACAAAGATAGATCTATCTATTTCTTCAATACTCATAGCAGCAAGTTCTGCAATTAAAATAGAAACAATTAAATCTATTATTCCTAACTGTCCAACTTCTTTTTTTCCCATTATTCTATAGCATATAGCAATATAAACATACAATACTAATGTTTTAAATATTATGTTAAAATACATTTTTAATCACCTATTACATTATGATAAAAGGAATAAAAATTTATACAAAAACATATTAATTATTAGGTGATAATATGTTTTATTTAAAAAAATTAAGTAAATCTTTAGGTATTAGTTTAGCCATTTTATTACTTATTACATTATTAATAACATTATTTAATTATATTGGATTAATTGGATTAAAAATTGTAACAGTTTTTTCTTATATTACACCTTTTATAGCTATGTTTGTTGGTAGCTTATTATTAGGAAAAACAAGTAATAACAAAGGATGGTTAGAAGGCATTAAATATGGTTTAATATGTGTAGTAATATTTTTTATATTTAATTATTTAGCTTTTGATAGTGGATTTAATATTTCTAATATAATTTTATACATTATAACTTTAATTTCAAGTATTTTAGGTGGAATGATGGGTATAAATTTAAAAAAAGATAACGATTAATTTGTTATCTTTTCTAAATATCTTTTTTTACATTCTTCAATCAATTCTAAAGCTTTTTCTGTATCATAATAATCATCAACTTTTACTTCAATATTTTGTAATGTTTTATAATTTTGAAAAAAGTTTTTAATTTCTTCTAAAGTAAAATTAGATAAATCATTTAAACATTTAACTTCATTATATCTAGGATCAACATTAACAACTGATATTAATTTATAATCTTCATGCCCATTATCAATTACTGATAAATAACCAATTACTCTCGCTGGAACAACACACCCAGGAAAAGTTGGTTCAGATGATATTACTAATATATCTAAAGGATCTCCATCATTAGCTAAAGTATTTTCAATATAACCATATTCTGCAGGATAGCTCATAGCAGAATATAAAACTCTATCTAATTTAATACGATTAGATTTTTTATCTATTTCAAATTTATTTTTTGTTTTTAATGGTATTTCAATTATAGCTTCTACTACATTATTCATGATTATTCTCCTTAAAATTTTTAATAAATTCATTATAAGCTTTAGTTTCTAATTTTAAATCATATTTTAATTTCTTATTAGTTAAATCATTTAAAAATTGTTTAACTAAATGTGGATTTCTAACCAAAATAGGACCTAGTATATAAGTGCCATAAAAATTGTTATATTTTATTATATCTGTATCAGAATATTCACTATTATAACTATTATTATTAATAAAACCTAATATATTATTATTGTAAACTTCTTCCATTTTTCTCTTACCTTTAGTAACTTCATATTCAAATATATTTAATGCTTTATTATCTTCTATCTTTTTACCAAACATATCAACACTATTACCAGTTACTAACATAAACTTATTGTCTTCAATATATTTTTTTATATCATTTTTATATTTAGATAAATGTTTTAAAGCAATTAATAAATTATCTTCCGTACCAGATCCGATATAAACTAAGTCATATTTATCAAATTCTAATTTATCATCTAAAGATAAATACAATATCTCATGTTTTATTTTATTATATTTTAAAATATTACTAATTATTTTTATATTTCCAGATTCACCATATAAATTAAGAAAATCATAATATAAATAAGCTATTTTCATAATAAACCTCTTTCTTTCAACTTTCCAATATATAAATAATTTAAGTCAAAATATAATAAACAGTATAAATCACCTTTAGCATGTTTTAAACAATAATCTAACGAATTTTGATAATCTAAACAATATAAAAACTTTTTAGGATCAACACTAGCAGTTTTTAACCTAACAGCTAAATCATAAGCAAAAGGACCAATTAATATAATTTTTTCAATACTTTTATCATTTAACAATTCAAAATTAATATCATATATCCAAGATAAATCTTTTAAGTCATATCTACCACTTATTCTAGTAAAGCCAATAGCAACTGTTTTACTACCTTTTTCTTTAGAAACATATTCCAATGATTGATTATAAGATAAAGGAGTTTCATTTTTACTTAATAATAATGTTCCTTTATTATTTTTTACTTTAAATTCATTTAATCTTTTAACTTTAGTTGATAAATTATTTAAAGATTCAACTATTTTATCTTTATCAACATTATCTACTCTAGCAGTAGTATAACAAGCCAAAATATTATAAGCATTATATAAAGCTGTATTATTTAATTTAATTGTCTCGTCTTCAACTTTTAATGTTTTAGTTAAAGTCCCTTCAAAATCACAATTTGGTCTATTATAATCATTATTTGGACAATGATAATAACCTAAATTGCCATAATTAAAATAATCAAATATTAATTTTTTATGACATTTTGGACAATAAGCTAAATCTAAAGTATCAATTCTATTTTTCTTAGTAGAATATTTATTTTCTTTTAAACCATAATATGTAATTTTATTTTTCTTACCTAAACTAAACTTTGTTACTAATGGATCATCAGCATTTAAAATTAAATGAGTTTTTTCATCAATACTTTTATCTATCTCTTTAAATACTAATTCAAAATGACCATTTCTCGCTAATTGATCTCTAGATAAATTGTTAATAATAAAATATTTAGGAGTTATAAACTTAAACACTTCTTTTACATATCTTTCATCTACTTCAATAACTAAAGCATCAACTTTGGTTTTACCATCTATTTTACTTGCTTCTATTATTGCACTAGTAACACCATCAATTAAATTAGACCCTTTTAAATTAGCTACCACCTTATAACCACTATGTTTATATATTTCATATAAAGTTCCAGCTACACTAGTCTTACCAGTTGTACCAGTTACAAAAATAGTAGTTTTAGGCATTTCAAAGTAATTTAAAATATTTTTATTCAATTTTAAAGCTACTTTACCAGGAAAAGCTGTTCCTCTACCTAATTTATGTAATATAAAATAAGATAATTTAGATAACATAATTATTACTCTGTTCATTATTAACCACCTAAATATATTATACCATTATTTATAATAATTACTTTATTTATTTACATTTTTTTACAAAAAAAAGCTATTTTTCAATAGCTTTAAATAAAATTAATCTAAGAAATTTATTGTAGCATAATCTTCTTTAGTTAAAGAATTGTGATCTGAATAATAATAATTAAATGAATGCTTTCCAGTTGTTGTAGAAGTAATTTTAACGTCATCAGGACCAATTAAATTTGTAACATTAATTGTAATTCCAGCAAAACTTTCATTTTTTACTTCTTGGAAGAACATAAATCCAGCGTATTCTCCATCTAAAGTATCATTATACTTATTATTGTTAACGTTTATAACAACATTTTTAGCGTTACTATAATTTGATATTCTTAATGCATTACCAGAAAAATCAAAATAATTATCCTCAATAGTAATTACATTTCCGTCTTCAAATAAGAACATACTAATAACATTGTTCTTACTCATTCCAGTAAATTCATTTCCTTTTATTATAGTTCCAGTAGCAGTTGGGGTAGATTGAGAAAATTCAATAATGTTGTATACATTTTCAATATTTATAAATTTATTATTCTCAATTTCAACCTTGCCTTTTGCTGAAATATTAATTGCATTGTAAAATGAACCCTTACTATAAGTATTATCAATGACAGAATTTTTCATTGTAAAATTACCATTTGTATTTACTTTTATAACTTGATATCCATTTCCTTTTCCTGTTCCGGCTGAATTAACATTTAGCATAGTTACACCATCAAGTACCGCATTAGAGCCAGTAACTACAAGATTATCAGTAAGTTTAATATCCTTTACAACTACATTATCTCCGGCAATTATAACTTTACCAGATACTGTTGCACCATTACCAACAATTGTTGTATTAGCATTAATTACTAAATCTTGATTTAAAATAATATTTTGATTTTTTGGAAGAATTATTGTACCATTATTTTCACTTATAGCTTTTAAAATTGTATCAGCACTTGTGTCAGCATATACAGAAATATTATTCATAAACGTTTTATTTTCATTATAACCATTATCAACTGCACAATAACTTACACCTTTAAATGCATAACCTGCTGGAATAGGATAGTTTCCTGCATAATCAGTTTTACCTTTAACATCTTCTCTTCCAACACCTGAAATACCATTATTATATGCTTCAATTAATTCTTCACAAGATTGATAATTGTGTGTGAAATCATAATAGATATATTTTATACCATTAACATCACTCATATTATAATCAATACTTCCAAAATAAGTAGTATTACTTGCTACACCAGTTATTTTTGGAGCTGTTGTATCTTCAACTATAACCCATCTTTTTGCATCATATGGAGTATAACCATTGTCTGTTTTAGATGAATTACCTGCACCATCTACATAGTCATAATAAAGCAAATATCTACCTTCAACAGTCGGGTCAACACCAGTTTCTGTTACATTACCTAAAAATTTTCCATTTAAATCATATAAATTAATTTTAGTAGGTTGTAAATCAGTTATCGTTGCATCTACATTGTCTGTCATTGTTGCACCTAATTCTTTATATTCAGAACCAAATTCAACATAAGTATCTGTCTTTCCATTAATAGTTACAACAGGAGCAGTTGTATCAGTCATAACTAACATCATAAGTTTTTCTTCACTAACATTTCCTGCTTTATCTGTTACTTGATAATAAATATTATATCTTCCGACTTTTCTAGTATCAAAGCCATTAGTTTTATAATCATAATTATAAATATTATCTTCTAAAACACTACCAGGAGCTAAGAAATCTACTCTTTTTGGCTCAATTTTCATATCTTCGTCAAATGAAGCATCAGTTGCAGTAGCTAAAATGTCATCTAAAGAAATTGCAGTACCTGATTCGATACGATATTCGTTTTTGTTTAATCCTTCAGTACCAACAATACTAATTGTAGGTGCTGTGTTATCAACAATTGCAGTTCTATCATTACTTGTGACTGTTTGATCTAAAATTTTAATGTCTGCTGTTTCGTTACCTGCTAAATCTTTAACATTACTTAAAATTAATACTAAGATTCCATCTTTAAAGTTATCTTCAGCATTAATTTCTACTTTGCCTTGATAAATATATTTACCTTCTTCTGTTACATATTTATCAACTAATTTTAATTCAACTTGTTTATTATCAACATTAAGAATTGGATTTTCTAGTAATTGTTCTGTAAATTGCATTCTGAACACAAATGAACTTCCATTTTTAATATAATAAGTTCTTCTAGTACCATCAATTTCTGGTTCAATACCAGTTCCATCAAAATCAAGTGTTGAATAAACTCTACCAGCAGGAGTTGTATCTAAATATACAATATGTCCATTAGTTGGTTTAATAATATCATCTATTTTATTACCTGCTTTATCTTCAATATTAGATACATTCATGGTTATTTCACCATCAATCATACCTAATTCTTTTGTTAATTCAACATATGCAGAATATTGATATTCACCATTATCATTTTTTCTTACTGTAATATCTTTTTCATCAATAATATATTCTTTACCATTATTAATCAATTTAAATGTAGGAATATTTTTTAATTCTTCATTAAATCTAACATAAGTATAGATTTTATCTCCATATGTACCATAAAATATTTTTTGATTGTTAGAATCACCATTTATTAAAATATTAGCAGCTGAAGTTTTTGGAGCAGTTTTATCAAGTGTAAATGTCTTTGTACTTACATTTCCTGATGCATCAGTTACAATAATTTCATATGCACCGTCGCCTAACCAACTTAGATCAGCTCTTTTATAACTTTCACCTGAATATTTATGTTTTTCTTCACCATTAATTTTAACAATTACATCAAAACTAGATAAATCTGTAATAGTAACATTACCATTATTTGTGTAACCATTATCTAATAGTAAATCTAATTTTATTTCTGGTTTAGTAGTATCTACTACTGTAATAAATATATCATTGTATGCTTTATTACCTGCTTCATCAGTTGTTACATATTGTAATTTATATTCACCTGGTGTACTCATATCTACTGTGTTATTTACTAATTCTACTGTTACTTTACCAGCTGCATTATCTGTTCCACTTACTATTGGCAAATCTGTAAATATAGCATCTTTATCTGCTTCTACTGTTTTATTCCAATATGATGGATTAAATGTTGGCTTGGTTGTGTCTACTACTTTAATAAATATATCATTGTATGCTTTATTACCTGCTTCATCAGTTGTTACATATTGTAATTTATATTCACCTGGTGTACTCATATCTACTGTGTTATTTACTAATTCAACTTTTACATCAGTAGATAAATTATCTTTACCACTTACTGTTGGGAAATCCGTAAATATAGCATCTTTATTTGCTTCTACTGTTTTTCTCCAATATGATGGAACTAGTTCCGGATTAGTTGTATCAACAGTAAATATTACTTTTGTTTCATTAAATGAAGCATCAACAGCAACTAAATTATATACTCCATCTTCTTTAATTTCATTACCACTTACATAATTTTTGCCATTTAAAGTCGCACTAAAACTAGAATCATCTGTAATAGTTAATTTAACTATTTGATTAGTATACTCTTTATCTAAACCTGATACTACTGGTGCAGTAGTGTCATTTAATTTAGGTAAAAGAGCATTATATCTATTTAATAATTTTTCTTTATTAGCATCATCATTTAAACTAGCTAATTTATTTGCTAATTCAGTAGATGTATTATAATCTCTTGCACTATTCAATTCATCTTTATTAGTTGATGAATTAGTTTTATTTTCCAATTCTGTCAATAATTTGTTATAATCAATAACATTTTGAACATTTTCAACTCTATCAACTAAATCCTGCTTGTTATTATTAACATTTTCAACCAAATCTTTAGCAGAATCAACATCATTTTGTAATAATGATTCTTCAGCTTTTTCTATTGCTTCTAAAGCTAATTGATAATAGTCAACTAAAGTTTCGTTTTGTTCTTCATCACCTATGTTTCCTACAGTTTCATCTTGTTTTTCTTCATCTTGTTCTTCTTTTTCTTCTTCTTGTTGTTTATCATCATCAGTTTCTTGATCTTCTTGACCTGGAACTTCCACTGGATCTAATGTAGAAGGACCTGGATTAGCAAATGTGAAAATAAACAAACCTAATACTATAAATACTACAATTCCTATTATTTTTTTCTTGTCCATTTTTCCTTAACCTCCCTTAATTATCTCTCATTCCTATAAAGAATGGACCAAATTGACGTCCCTGACTAAAAGAACTTCTGTTATAGGTATAAACTTTGTACCCTAAACCAACACATTCTTCTACAGTACCGTCATCAAATGTATGTGTTTTTTGACTAATGCAGAATACTGGATTTTTATCATTTTTAACATTAACAAAATCAGTTATCCAAATGATTGATAATCCAACAATAACTACCCAAAATACAATATCAAAAATCCTTTTCATGATACTTCTTTTGGAAGTTATTTTTTCTTTTTTTTCCAAAAACATTCACCACCTTCCGAAACCATAGTTTCCCTAACACCTTATATTCTACTAAATTTTAAAATTTTGTCAAGTTTTAATGTATAATTTGGTAAATTAAACATAACAAATTGTTAATTTCGTATATCTACTTACAATATTTGACAAAATCATATATTATATTTTATGGCAATATTAAAAATGTGCTATAATATTAAAGGAGGATGAAATTATGAATTTAAATAATAAAGTTGCCATCGTAACTGGTGGAGCCATGGGAAATGGTTATGGTATATCTGAAGTATTTTTAAAATTAGGTGCTACAGTTGTTATACTAGATTATTCTGATAAATTAGGAGAATCTTTAAATAAATTAAATAATATATCAAAAAATGTAATTGGATATAAAGTTGATATTACAAATAAAGATTTAGTTAATAAAATAATTGATGACGTATATAAAAGATTTAATAAAATTGATATATTAGTAAATAATGCTGGAGTTGCCAAATTAGTAAGATTTGAAGATATGACAGATGAAATAAGAGATTTTCATATTGATATAAACATTAAAGGTACTTGGAATGTGACAAAAGCTGTTTACCCTTATATGATTAAAAATAATTATGGAAAAATAGTTAATTTATCTAGTGTTACAGGTCCAAAAGTAGCAGATCCAGGAGAAGTAGCTTACGCAACTACTAAAGCTGCTTTAATAGGATTTACTAAAAGTTTAGCCATGGAAGGTTCTAGTCATAACATAACAGTTAATGCTATATTGCCAGGTTATATTATGACACCAATGGTTGAAGGAATTGCTAAAGATAGTGATATTAATAACCCTGACAATGTAATTAAAGGAATTGCTGATGGTATTCCTATGAAAAGATTAGGTACGATTGAAGAACTAGGTAATTTAGCAGCTTTTCTAGCAAGTGATTTATCAAATTATATAACAGGATCTGAATTTGTTATAGATGGGGCTTCAACTTTACCAGAAACAAGAAGTGTGGGAGTATAATATGAACGAATCAAAAATATTAATAATATATGGTGATAACAATGTTGATGGAAAAAATAGAAATGGTGAAGTTGAATGTTTAGGGAAAATTAACTCTAATGATTTACATATATCTTGTCTTATGGAATTTTTTCAAAATCATTTTTTAGATAATCCAATTTTTAAAAATATTACTTATTCAACTATTCCAGATCATATTGGATATGTATTAGCCCAAAAAGGTCATATTTTATTTTTTAATACAACAAAGGAAGGAAAACCTAGAAGTGGATTTTTTATGCTATCTTCTAACCTTGATGACATCACACCAGAACAAAAAGAAAATATAAGTAAAATCGTTAAAGATTTAAAGGGTTATAATATTAAGTTGCTTTATGATTACTTTATTAATGATTATGGATTATTAGATTCTAAATTTTGTAATATTGATGAATTTGCATCAATTGATGATTTTTTAACAAATTATAAAATTCAAAAGAAGTTTAAATTAATTTAAACTATATTCAAGTGTTTTAATATGAACACTTTTTTTATTATCTATAATTTTATCAATTATTATATTTTCTAATTTATCTTTAATTATCTTATCTATTTTTCTGGCTCCAAATTCATTATAATTACTTAATTTAATAATATCATTTATTATATTTTCATCTATTTTTATTTTAATATTTTTGTATTTATTAATTAATTTATTTATTTTATTATTAATTATATTTTTAATATTTTCTTCAGTTAATCTATTAAAAGATATAATATTATCAATTCTATTGATAAATGGGACACTAAAATATTCTTTTAATTTAGTTAAATCATCATTATTTTTATTAAATCCAACATTTATTTCATCAAATCCAATATTTGATGTCATTATAATAATAACATTATTAAAATAAACATCTACTCCTTTTGAATCTTTTATTTTTCCATTATCTAATATTTGAAATAATAAATTAATTATTGTTTGATTAGCGCGTTCTATCTCATCTAGTATTAAAACAGAAAATGGTTTATTTCTTATTTCTTCTAATATAGTTTTATTATCATTATAACCTATATATCCAGGAGGTGCTCCTACAAATTTACTAACACTATGAGCTTCACTATATTCACTCATATCAAGTCTTATTACATTATCCCCTACTAATGATTTGCCAAATATTTTAGCTAGTTCTGTTTTACCAACTCCAGAAGGTCCAGCAAATAAAAGAGAATAACATTTATCATCTTTATAACCTAACTTTATTTTTTTAGCAATTGTACTTACTTCTTTAATTGCTTTATCTTGACCCATTATAATTTTTAAATCATCATTAATTTTATTAATATCATTTTCACTCAATATTTCATAAACAGGTATTTTAGTTTTAGAATTAATTACATTAGCAACATCTTCAATTGTTACTTCATTTTGATTTTTATTACATAAAGTAAGTTCTAAATTATTAATTTTATCCATTAAAACAAATTCTTTTTCTTTATAAGATGAAGCTTTTTTAAAATCATTATTACTTACAGCTTCGTTTTTATTTTTAATTAAATTTTGTAATTCTTTATTTAATTTATTATATTCTACTAATTCTTTACTTTCTTTTAAACTACTTTTCGCACATACTTCATCTAAAATATCAATTGTTTTATCAGGTTGATTACGATCAAATATATATTTATCTGATAATTCAATTATTTTGTCAATTATAGAATCATTTATAATTACGTGATGATAGTTTTCATAAATAGGTTTTAATTTTAGAAGAATATCTCTAACAACTTCTTTGCTAGGTATTTCAACATTAACTTTTTGAAATCTTCTTTCTAAAGCTTTATCACTTTCAATAAACTTCTTATATTCTAAAGTAGTAGTAGCCCCGATACATCTTAATTTATTACGAGCCAAAGAAGGCTTAAAAATATTAGATGCATCTATTGCTCCTTCTGCTCCGCCCGCTCCTACTAATGTATGAATTTCATCAATAAATAAAATAATATCATCATCTTCTTCTACTTCTTTTAATATCTTTCTTACTCTTTCTTCAAATTCACCGCGATATTTAGTTCCTGCTACTAAAGTAGCCATATCTAAACTAATAATTCGCTTAGTCTTTAAATTATTAGGTACATCTCCATTAACTATCATTTTACTTAATTCTTCAACTATAGCAGTTTTACCAACTCCTGCTTCTCCTATTAATAAAGGATTATTTTTAGTTCTTCTCGATAATATTTCAATCATTCTTTTAATTTCATTATCTCTACCAATAACAGGATCCAATTCATTTGCTTTACTAGTTAAATCTGTACCTAATTCTTCTAACAATAATTTTTTCTTTTTTGGTTTAAATATTTTATAACTAAACTCATTATATAATTTGTCTAAATCAATATTTAAACTTAGTAATATTCTAATTGCTACTCCTTCACCTTCTTCTAAAAGACTAGAAAATAAAGATTCAATTGTTACTTCACTATTTTTTTCTTTACAATCTAACATTGCATTTTCCATAATTCTTTTTAGCATTGGTGTATATAAAAACCATTCACTCTGTTTAGTACCTATTCCTAAAGTTTCAATTATTTTATTTTTAAATTTTTCATAATCTAAATTATATTGTTTTAATTTTTTAGACACATTATTTTTAGATTTTAAAATAGCTAGTAGTAAATGTTCACTACCAACATAAGGATGTCTTAACTCCATCATTTCTTCTTTTGCATTAATTAATATCTTTCTTGTTTCTTCAGTAAATTGTCCAAACATATATTTCCTCCCAATATTATTCTATGTTAATATTGAGAATATTTAATTAATTTTATACAACAAAAAACAAGAATTATTTTATTCTTGTGAATTATTTTATTCTTGTCATTTCAGTATATAGCAAACGTAAATCTCTTTTATCCTCAGGTTTCATTTTAGAAAAATCTAATCTTAATTGATAACCACTATCAAATGAAATCAATATTTTAGCTTTTGTTACGCCAAACATAATGGCACTAGTAGAAATATTTTTATAAGGTAAAATATGAATTTTTTTATTTCTCGTATAAGGAGTAACATCAAATAAAATCATTCTTTTATCAGTAAATACAGCTCTATCTCGAGAAGTTCTATAAGCTGCAATAATATTTTCATTTTCTAATACATAATCTAAAACATATCTAGGTAATTCACCTATTTCTATTTTTTTATTAAAATTAAAATATTTAGTTAATTCTTTAAATTTAATATATGCCATAAAACACCTACTTTACTAATTTAAAACCATTTAATGGCCAAATTCTTATAAATACTTTGCCAATAATATCTTCTTTTTTTATCAATCCAACTTCTTTACTTCTACTATCTAAAGAGTTACCACGATTATCTCCTAAAACTAAATACATATCTTCAGGTATTACATCATAACCTAAATCTTTTAAATTAAAATCTTCAGTAACTAAACCATCAACTATATTTTCTTTATAAGGATTACCATTTATATATAATATATTATCTTTATAATATATTGATTCTCCAGGTAATCCAATTACTCTTTTTATTAAATATTTACTACCATCATATTTAAGTGATACAACATCATTTCTTTTAACATCAAATAAATGATAATGAAATTTGTTTAAAATTAATACATCGCCTTCATTTAATGTAGGCTCCATAGAAGGTCCAACTACTTGTTGCAAAGTAACAATATATATAACAACGACTAAAACAACCATTATAACGATTATATAACCTAACATATCTTTAAAAAATTCTTTTATTTCTCTAAAATCCATAATATCGCTTCCTTATAATATTATTACTAAATATGGCTCAAAAGTCAATATTTATTCATCTTGTTTTAATATTAATTTTATTTTATTTGTTATATCACTACCAGCTTTAATACTTTGCTCAGTTACATAACCATATCCTTCTATTTCATAATCAACATCTAATAAACTAAGTATCGAAATTGCTTCTATTCTCGAATATCCTTTTAAATCAGGCATTTTAATATTATTATCATTTGTTAATAAAAATATTTTATCATTTGTTACTAACGTTGCTTTTTTAGGGTATTGATCAATTATTTTATTACCATTACCTAAAACAACAACATCTAATCCATCTAATTTTTTTAAAACATCTTCTTTATCTAAATTAGTATAATCTTTTATTTCATAAGTTTTGATATCATTATCATCTTTTTTATCACTTATTAATCCTTTATATTTAGCTATAGATTCAATTATAGAATGTGCCATATTTTTAAGTCCTCTATTAGAACCATTTTTAGGTCTTTTATAAGATACAAACATTATTATTTCTGGATCATCTTTAGGAAACATTCCTGAAAATGAGAATAAATTATCTAACCAACCTGTTAAGTATCCACCATTTACTGAATCATATATTTGAGCAGTACCAGTTTTACCTATAACATCTAATCCATCAACAATATAAGCAGTACCTATAGCTCCACCTTCAACATCATTAATTGCATTATACATTAATTCTTTTATTTTATCAACTGTTGCTTGACTAACAATTCTATCACTTTTTGTAACTTGTCTTTCATATGTAACTTTTCCATTATTAACTATTTTACTTACAATATTTGGTTTAACCATATATCCATCATTAGCAATTATACTTAAAGCTTGCAAATGTTGAATAGGAGTTGTTGTAATACCTTGTCCATAAGACGCAGCCGCTACTTCAACTGGATAATTAAACACCAAACTTCCAGATAATTCTCTTGGTAAATCTATACCAGTTGGACTACCAAAGCCATATTTGATAAGGCAATCTTTTAAATCATCTTTAGTTAAGAAATTTTGCATAATGTTTACAGTACCAACATTACTAGACATTTCAAAACCATAATCATAGGTTATTTCACCCCAACCAACTTTATTCCAGTCATATATTTTAGTTCCTTCAACATCTATAACACCAGATTGATATGTTTGATCACCTTTATATGTGCCTTTTTCAATTGCACACATATAAGTATATATTTTCATAACACTTCCAGGTTCATAAGCAAAAGAAGTTAAAGGATTTTCATAATTGGTTAAATTTAATTTATTTGGATCAAATGAAGGACTTGCAGCAGAAGCCAAAATATCTCCAGTTTTAGCATCCATTACATTGACTGTTACCCAATCAGGATTATCATATTCAATAGCCTCATCTAATGCCGCTTCAATTATTCTTTGAATATTAGCATCAATAGTTAAATAAATATCACTACCATCAGTAGCAGGAACATTTTCTTCTGGAGTATCTGGTATTTTATAGCCATATCTATCTTGTTGATAACTAATATAGCCATTAACTCCTTTTAAAATTTCATCAAATTTTACTTCAATTCCGAGTTCTCCTTGCATAACTATTTCTGTTTTAGTTTCATCATCAACAACTATTTCAACCTCATTTTTTTTAGCATATCCAACTATGTATGATGCGAAATCACCATTTGGATAATATCTTTTATAACTTTCAATAAAATCTATCCCCGGTAAATTTAAATCTTCAATTTGTTTTTTTAATATTTCTGTAATGCCTCTGCCACCTGGACCTAATTCAACTTGATATACATCTTGATTTAATAAATCTAATAATGTATCAACATCCATATTTAATAATGGTGATAAAGCTTCAGCTGTTTTTTGTTTATCTTTAACATGATATAAGGTAGATGAAGAACCTGTTCTACTTTCATCTAAATACGCAATAACTGTATAACTAGATACATCATTAGCTAAAATATCACCTTGTGCATCATAAATAGTTCCTCTTTTAGCATATAAAGTAGAAGAATATGTATTACGATTAGAGGCAAATTCATTCATATTTATTCCATATACATTAGGAGATAATGATAGATAAAGATATTGCAAAAATAAAACAAAAATAAAAACAAGAAATACACAAAAAACTATCATCGGAGCTTTCCATTTTATACTTCTTGTCTTCATATTGTTCACCTCTTAATCACCTATAACAACTATATTATCATTATTATACGCTAAACCTAACTCTTTGACAACCTTTGATACGTTATCAAAAGAAGTTAACTCATTAACTTGCATTGTTAAACTTTCAACAGTTTTTTCTTCTGTTGCTATTTCATATCTTATTTTTTCATTACTCATTTTATAATTACCGATACTGGCGCCAAAAAATATTTTAATGACTATTGCTAATGTAAAACATAATACACCACTAAAATATAATAATTTTTCACCTTTAGTCAATCCCTTTTTCTTTCTTGCCATAACCTATCTTACCCTTTCAATTATTCTTAATTTAGCGCTTCTTGCACGATTATTATTGTTTAATTCTTCACTACTTGGATCAATATTACCAACTATCTTATATTTAGGTTGATATTCAAGTGGTATAATTGGTAAATTTTTCAAATTTTTATCTACTTTACTTACTTCATCAAATATTCTTTTACATATTTTATCTTCTAAAGAATGAAAAGTAATAACTTCAATTCTACCACCAACTTTAATTAAATCTAATGCTTGTCTTAAACTTTTCTCAAATACATTTAGTTCATCGTTAACTTCAATTCTAATAGCTTGAAATACTTTTCTAGCTGGATGTTTTTCTTTTTTATAACTAAATGGTACATTTTCTTTAATTACTTCTGTTAATTCTAAAGTAGTTGTAATTGGTCTATTTTTAATAATACCTTTAGCAATGGATAAAGCATATTTTTCTTCTCCATATTTCTTAAATATATCAACTAATTTATTTAAATCATAATTATTAACTACATAATAAGCATCTAGTTCTTGGTCTTGATTCATTCTCATATCTAATCTTGCATCTTGATGGAAACTAAATCCTCGTTCTTTTTCATCTAATTGTGGACTAGACACTCCTAAATCATATAAAATAGAATCAACTTCATTAATACTTAATTTATTTAATTCTTCCTTTAAATTAACAAAATTACTATTAATTATTCTATAATTTTTACCTATTTCTTTTAATTTTAAATCAGCTTTACTAATAGCTTCCTTATCTTGATCAAACGCATATAAATATCCCTTTTTTATTCTCTTTAATATTTCACTACTATGTCCTGCATACCCTAAAGTACAATCTACAACAATACTATCTTCTTTTAAATTTAAATTATTAATACATTCTTCTAATAAAACACTTATATGCATAAATCACCTTAAATATTTGGAGCAAATAACTTATCAGCAATATCAGATATAGAATCTTCATTATCTAATAAGAACTGTTCAAATCTTTCTTTACTCCATATTTCTAATCTTTCATTTACACCGATTACAACACATTCTTTTTTTAAATCAGCGTATTTAATAAGTGGTCCTGGTATATTTAATCTTCCTTGTTTATCAAATTCACCAATAGTAGCACCTGATAAGAAAAATCTTAAATAATTTCTAGCATCTTTAGTGTTTGGTAATTCTTTATATTTATTAGCAATATTATTCCATTCTTCTTTAGGATAAATAAATAAACAACCATCTAAACCTTTTGTTACAATAAATTGTTCACCTAATTCATATCTTAATTTTGATGGAATAGTTATTCTTCCTTTATCATCGATTGTATGATGATATTCACCCATAAACATAATTATCACCCACTTTTTGACACCTTATACCACTCTATACCAATATTTTACTCTTTTTATTAATATTTGTAAAGATATATATGTAAAATTTTACAAAATAAAAACTGATATTAAAATCAGTCGTTTGAAACTAATACTGCGCGAGTATTATCACTATCGCGCCCAACTCCTTCTCCACGAGAAAAAGCAAAAATTCCAGCTTTATTGTTATACCCATAATATCCGCCACGAACAGCCCATGAATAATTAGCAATAACTATATTAGAATTATCTTCATACCAACAGCCCGGATAACTACCAAAACTTTTTAACGTTTCTCTCATTCCATCACCAAGTTTACCTATTTTGTGATTTAAATCTTTAGTATTATATGAATATTTATCATAATATTTATCTTCAATGTTTGAAGTAAAACCTGTTGCATTAATATAAAAATTGCCACTACTATTTACCATATTTCCCATTACATATTCATTAGCATTACCACTCATATCATATATTCCATAAATATTTTGGGTTGTTGATTGATTAACATTATTTTTATATGCATTGGAAATTCCTCCGCCGGTATAATAATTACTATTTGAATTAATTGCCACTTCTACACATTTTCCATCTATACATGTTCCATATTTACTATGGGATAAATATGCTATTGCTCCCCATTCCATGTTCTTTATCATATGACTATCACCATTTAATGAATAGGTTGTACTCATATTTTGAATTGCTGTAAAAAATGAGGAAACATTTGTATTCCTTAAACTACTTATATTAGGCTTAATCGTTATTTGACTTGTGCTACCACTTACTTCAAATTTTCCTACCCAAAACCCGGTTAGTTCTTGTTCTCCAAATGTAAATGCCGGATGGGTATAAGTACTTGTCCCATTTATAATACTTCCATTTGTTGAATCAGTACATGTTTCACTGATTGTCCCACTTCCACTTACAGCATCGACACATTTTACTGTTCCACTACTAGAATTTCCACTTTCAAATTTTATTTGTATTTCTAATGGATCAACACTTCCATTATTTCCATTAAATATCGTATAAGTGTATCTTGGTATCCATACATACCATAAGGCTATTTCATCTTCTTCTATTGTATCTCCTACATTTTTAGTAATTCCACTATTTAATACTATAACATTAGCCCATTCTTTTTTATCATAATCATACCATTCTTGTGATACATCAGCATATTTCCAATTACTTCCATCATAGTATACCGGTATCATATTATTTAATAATTCTGGACTATTTGCCCCACTATTGTCTTTATAAATTATTTTTTCTTTTTCCAATTCATTTCCATATATTTTATTTAATACTTCTAATTTAAATTTATCTATTATTAATTTTCTACTCCCTAAAATTGCTAATATACTAAATATAAGTAGTAAAAATAATATCAATATTGAATATATTATACCTGATATTGCAAATCCTTTTTTATTTTGTAAATACCCCCCCCCAGTTTTGCTATTTGTTATTTTGCTCATACTATCTAACTCCTATCATATATTTAGATTATATAACAATTTGTCATCAAATACAATAAATGTACTGAAATTTTACAAAATAAAAAGAGGAACTATCCTCTTAATTAAGACATGCACCTAAAATAATGGCTAATAAAATATATAATACTATTATAATAACATAACCGCTATTATTTTTGCATGTACAGGTATTTTTTTCACACATAAATATTACTCCTTTATATTAAATGTAAGCTCCAAGTATAATTATTAAAAGAATAAAAAGTACTAAAACGATAGCAGCACCAGAAATTCCGTTATTACAACACATATTAATCATCCTCCTTTTTGTCTTTTCACATTATTGTATGGGATTTTGAAAGTTTTGTGATAGATATTAAAAAAATATTGTTTTTTTTGTTTTATTTTGTTATAATTATTTTGCAAGTAATAAAAGAAAGGATTTAGAAAGTATGAAGAAGAAATATTTATTACTATTATTATGTTTACCTCTTCTAGTTACTGGATGTAAATATGAGCCAAAATTAGTTGATGGTAAAGAAGTTGTTGTAGAATTGAATGGTAAACAATTTACCACAGAAGAATTTTTTGAAGAATTGAAAGATGTTAATGGAACAAGTGTGTTAATTAATTTAGTAAATAATTATATTACTGAACAAGAATTAACTGATGAAATGAAAAAAGAGGCTGAAGAACAAGCCAAAGCTGAATATGATTCATATAAAGCATATTATGGAAATGATTGGAATAATTTCTTAGCATATTATGGATTTAAAAATGATGATGATTTAATAGAAAGTTTAGAAAACAATTATAAACAATCATTAGTTTTAGAAAAATATTTAGAAAGTGATGTTATTAAAGAAGAAGAAATTCAAGAAGAATATGATAAAAACATCTATGGTGAAGCAACAATTAGACATATATTAATAAAACCTGAAGTTAATGATAACATGACTTCTACTGAAAAAGAAGAAGAAAAAAGAAAAGCATTAGAAGAAGCTACTGAATTAATTAAACAATTACAAGAAAGTAAAGATTTAGAAAAAGATTTTGCTAATTTAGCTAAAGAAAAATCAGATGATACAGGTACTGCTAGTGAAGGTGGTTTATTAGAAAATATTACTAACGAAAGTAATTTAGTTGAAGGTTTCTGGGAAGCTGTTGAAAAATTAGAAGTTGGGGAAATGACCGCTGAAGCTGTTGAAACTGAATTTGGTTATCATATAATCTATAAAGTAAGTCAAAAAGAAAAACCTGCATTAGATGAAGTAAAAGATAAAGTTATTGATAATTTAGTTGATGAATTATTAAGTGAAGAAAATGCTAGTATGGTTTATTGGGCAGGATTAAGAGAAAAATATAATATGGTTATTTATGATGAAGTAATCAAAGATTCATACGATTCTACAATGAAATTATATAAAAAAGATAAATAAAATATCTTTTTTTGTTTATACAAAACCCTCTTTAAATTTTAAAGAGGGTTTTTAATTAATAATTATTACTATATTTAGTTGTACGATCTGACCAATATACTCCTTTATTTGGAAAATTAATATTATATTCAGGTCTTAAGAATCCATCACGTAATCCCCAAATATTTTCACTACCACCATTTTCAACACTAAATGGCTCATCTGATAATTCTAAATGTAAATGTGCACCAGTGGAACATTTATCCCAATATTCTGTACCGCTATAACCACCCATAATCGCTATCTGAGTATTTTTGGTAACAACTTGCCCTTTTTGAACTAAAGCTTCTCTTAAATGCCAATATCCACTAGTATAAAACTTTCCATTAATATAATGTTGAATATAAACTTTATTACCACCACATGAAGATGTATCACTATTATCTACATATACAACAAGTCCATTAGCAATTGGATATATTGGATAGTTTCTATAATTAGCCCCACTATCAGACATATCTAATCCATGATGAAATTCTTTATTTCCTGTTATTGGACTTATTCTCCAACCTGAATAACCTGATATATAACCGGTTGGAATTGGACGCCACATAGTTGTATCTGGAGGTAAAATATTAGCAGCACATGATTCAATAGATTCATTATCACTACAACCCAATGAGGAATATAATTCTAATTGTTCTTCTTTAATTTGTAATTGTTCTTCAATTGAGATAGCATCGCTATCTAGTTCTGATAATCTATCACCTAACTTAGCGACTTCTATTTCTAAATCATCACGTTCATTATTTAAATCTATTTCTTCTTGCGCTAATTCTTCTGATTTCTTTTTACTTTCTTCTATATCAGCTTTATATTCTTCAACTAATTCATCATTGTATGAAGTTAATTGTTCAGAAACAGCTAAACGATAAATAAAATCAGTAAATGATTTTGCACCAAAAGCATATTCCAAATAAGCATTTTCTCCATTAGCTAATTGAAAGAATAATAATATATCTTTTATTTCTTCTTCTTTAGCTAAAATATCTTTATTTAACTGTTCAATTGTATTTTTTAAATCATATATATTTTTTTGAATATCAGTTATTCTTTTTCTTATTTCTGTTATTCTTACTTTTGTTTTTGAAATTTCTTCTTCTGTTAATTGTTGTTGTAATTGATTATTTTTATATTCTTCTTTCAAGTCAGCTAATTCTTGCTTTAATTCTCCTAATGTTTTAGCTTCTACTTTAGGAATATAAAAATTAGATATTAACAAACAACATATAAATATTATTTGAAAAAATATTTTAAATATTTTCATTACCTACACCTTAACCTTCTATATAATTATACCATATTTTAGAAAGTTTTAAAATTAATTTTTTTTACTTTACAAAAAAACTAAATTAGTTTTGTTCTAATTTAGCTAATATTTGTTTTATAACTTCGATTGTTTTTTCTTTTACTGAACTAGCTGCTTTTTCTAAAACAGGTGTACCTTTTTCTATTGCGTAATTTAACAATTCCTCAGCTTTAGTTTCAATATCTTTTGCTTTTTTCTTAGCAATTTTTAAAACTTTTTCCTTATCTAAATCTTCTAATTCAGCTTTAATTTCTTCTATTTTTGTTTCAACTGTTTCTTTTACTTCATCAACATCAATTTCTTTTGCTTTAGCTATTAATTCATCAATTTTTAACTTTAATTCTTTTCTTGTTTCAGATCCTTTTTTAGGAGCAAATAAAACACCTAATCCTGCACCAATTCCTGCACCTAATAAAAATTTACCAAAGCCACTTTTTTTCTTACTCATCATTATCACCTTTCTTTTTTCTATTAATTAGCCAACTAATACCATTTGATATACCTGTAGCTATTTTATCACTAAAAGTATTTATGACATCAGTTGTATTGTCAATTATATCAAACAAACCATTTAATTTACTAACTTTATAATCAACATCATCAACAATTTTATTTACTTTCTTTAAAGTTTTAATTAAATTAACCATTGCAACAGTTGTTGTTATTATTAGTATAATCAAAGAAATAAATAATATTACAACAAATAGTTCTTTTAAATCGACAACCATTTTTATTCTCCTTTCTCATACATACTATCGATTAAGTCAAATAATTCACTTTCAGTAATTGGTTTTTTGTCCATTGATTCAGCTACCATATTAGAATGTTCTTCTTCTTCAATAATATTAATTGGTTCTTCTTTATCAATTAATTCATCAAATAAATCATCATTGTCATCATTAGGAACAACCAAATTATTGATTGTATTTTCTAATTCATCTTCTAAAGTACCATAAGCTTTTTTTCTTACTTCATCGATAGTGATTGTTGTATTAGTATAATGTGTTTTTTTTGTTGGAGCTATGTCTTCTTTATTATAGTTTTTATCTAAAACACCATAAACAGGAGAAATAATTGGTGTTGGTTTAAAATGTTTTTTTTCTTCTTTTACTTTATTTTGTTCTTTTAAATAACTTGATTTTACTTCTTTTTTAGGTTGTTCTAGTTCTTTAAAATATGCATCATCAAAAAATATTGGTGCTGGTTTTTTCTCTTCTTTAATTTCCTTTTTTGGTTCTTCTTCTATTTTTTCTTCTTTCTTCTCTTTAACAGGAGCTGGAATTTCAACTTGAATAACTTCACTTTTTATAGGTTCCTCTTCTTCTGTAAATAAATTTTTGACTTTATCAAATAATCCCATTTTATTCCACCTCTTCTTCTAGTTTCAAAAAATCATCAGTTTCTTTTTTAGAAGTAAATATATCATATTTTTCTTCACTTGCTAAAAAGTTATCATCTAACATTGCTTTTATAACATTATCATTAAACTTAATAGTTGACAATATATATGTAGCATTTAAAACAATATCATTTATTTGTTCATACTCAGCTATTACTTCAATTTTTGAATAATTATACATAAATTCAATAAAATAACGATCATCATCTTGTTTATTTATTTCTAAATATCCATCTTTATCATTTATAGAAATACTTTTTGAATAATAAGCATTTTCATTTACTTCATATTGTTGTACTTTATCATAATAATAACTTATTACATCAATATATAAATAATAATATATACCATTAGAATATAAAACATCATTATAATCATTTGTATCAATATAAGATACTCCTCTTGGAATATAGTATTTATAACCTTTACCAATATGATTATATAGTTGATTGTCTTTTGATAAAACTACATTAACAATATTATCAACACTTGATGTATCTATTCTAACAACAGAACATCCAGTTAATAAAAGTAGCAAACAAAGAAGTAATACTTTTTTCATATGACTCACCTACTCATATATATTATAACAAATTTTACAATATTTTGGCAATTAGTTTTTGTCAATTTTATGTATAACTTTTAATTTATATATAGGTAATCCAATAGATACAAATTTTTTTTCATACTCTGTTTGTACATTATCTAAATCTAAATCATCGTATAAATTTAATTTTACTTCTTCTAAAACATAATCTTTTTGACTTAAACTTACTAACGAATATTCAAACAAATTTCTATTATCTGTTTTCATTTCTATTAAATAATCACCTTTAAATATTTTGCTATATTTATCTAAAAATATAAAACTTGTCAATCTTCTGTTTGCATGCTTTTTTTTAGGCCATGGATCAGAAAAATTTAAATATATTTTAGTTATTTCTTTATCAAATATTTCATCGATATAATTAGCATCAATACATATTATTTTTAAATTAGGTAAATTTGTATTTTCTAATTTTTTTAATGCACTTACTAAAACCGTTGGATATTTTTCAATACCAATAAAATTAATATCAGGATTTAATTTAGCTTTTTCGATAATGAAATTACCTTTACCCATTCCAATTTCAATTTCTATTTTATTATTATTACCAAATAAATCATTAAATTTACCTTTATGATTAAAAGGATCACTAATCAAATATGAACTTTGTTCTATTATATCTTGTGCACCTTTAATATTTCTTAATCGCATAACATCACCAAACATAATTATACACCATTTTTTTAATAAAGCATATAATTAATTAGAACAAAGGAGGAAAATTATGAAAAAAGATAGAGACTGTGGTATGCAATATTCTATGTATAGTCAAATGCCAATGATGCCAATGATGCCAATCCCTAACCAAATGCCTTTTCAACAAATGCCTAGTCAAATACCATATCAACAAATGCCTAATCAAACAAAGAATCAAGATTGGATGAATCAAATTACTAACTTAGAAAAAAGAGTAACTGCTTTAGAAAATTTAGTTAACTCAAATAATCCTTACAATAATTCTAATTATCAAATGATGTAAAAAATGAAGTTTAATCGACTTCATTTTTTATATTTTAATAAACTCTTCATGTTTTTGTTTTTTACTTAAATAAGCACTTTTAATAACATCATCAAATTGATAAACAATATCTTGATAAAATTTACTAACATTATCAAAACATCCTAAACTAATTGATTTAATTATATCTTCTTCATTTGAATTATCAATGTTATTTTTTAATATTTTTAATTCTTGATATTTTTTTAATCCATCTGGAGTTCGTTTATAAAACAATAGTAAAAATAGCAATGTAATTATAGCTATAATAAGTGTTGTATATGCTGAAAAATAAGTGTCTTTGCCTATTAAAAGTATACTCATAATAATTCCTAAAATTGAATAAGAAATTCCTATTATTTTAATCAAAAGTAAATTTTCATAATATTGTTTTTTGCTTATTTCATTCATTGTTGTATTTAAAAGATTAGAATAATTATTAATAAAATTGTCATAGTTATTAATTGCTCTTTTTTTTATTTTAGTAAATGTTGTTTCCTCGTTTTCTTCAAATATAAGTTTAATTAATTTTTGCTCTATAATAGATAAATCCTTTGTATTTTGTTTTAATTTGTAAGTTCCATTAGTTTTAGTTATCGTTATTTTTTTATTAGCATTTAAAGAAAGTAATAATGCAGCAAAATCATTATTAGTTATTTTTCTTCGCATAATATATCCAATATCTATTAATTCTAATTTATTATTTATATTTTTACTATTTTTTTTATATAATTGATAAATAATTATTATGATACCAATTGACCAAATTAATAAAATACTACTTAAAATAACTTTTGTAATTGTTTCTTTTCTTTCTATTTTAGGTTCGACATTCATAAGTCTTATTAATAAATCTATTTTTAATTCATCTTTTTCTTTCAATTTGTTGATTGCCGTTACTGCATTTTCATAATCTACTCTATTATATGTTTGTTCTACTTTACCTACTAATTGATAAGCTTCTTCTTGTAATTTAACATATTCATCATCTAAAGGAACATTTACTTCTTCTTCATACTGTTTTTCTAAAACTTCGATTTTTTCTAAAACATTTTCAGTTGTTACTTTATTTGTTTTAATAATATTATTATCAAAAACTACTCTTATATCAAGATTATCATTTACTTTTAAATCTTTAACATTTATTTGTAATGTTTCTTCATTAATTATTTTTACAGTACCGTTCTTATGAACATATCCTTTTAATAATTCTAAATTATTAGGAATATGAATAGTTATTTCTAAAGATTTTATTTCTTCTTCTATTTGATTAAATAAAAATAAAGCAAACTCTGATACATCATTATGATTAATGACAACATTTTTAAGTGTATAACTTAAATAAAAATCTTTATTCATTTTAGATGGATTATATATTTTAAATACTTCACTATTTTCTTCTTTAGTAATTGTATAAACACCATGTTCACCTTTAGTGGCTACATCAACTTTTTTAAATAAATCACCATTTTCTTTTAATTCTTCTAAAATTAATTTATCATCATAATTGATTGCTCTTACTTCATTTAATTGAATAGCTGAAATATTATACAAATTACCATCGACACTTGCTAATTTTTCTCCTTTATAGCCAATATAATTATTTTTATAATTAATTATTCTCTCAAATCCATTATATTCGCCTTCCATTTTAAATACTTCAATTACTTCAATATCACCGTTTTCTAAAACTGTCATATCTATTTTATAATCAGTTACTTGATAGTCAGCTTTTACAGTTGGAATAAACAAGAAAAATAATAAAATTAATAATTTTTTCATTTTTGCCTCCTAAAAAAAACTTACATAAGTAAGCTTTTTAAAATTGTACTTTTGGTACTTCTTTATCAGCTTCACTAGCTTCAAAGAATGCTTCTTGCTTAAATCCAAACATTGAAGCAATAATGTTAGAAGGAAACATTTCTAGTTTATTTTTATAAATAAGTACTGCATCATTATAAAACTGTCTAGCATATTGAATCTTATCTTCTGTATCTTTTAAATTAGCTTGTAAATCTAAAAAATTTGTATTAGCTTTTAAATCAGGATAAGCTTCTGCAACTGCCATAAGTCTACCTAATGCTCTAGATAATTCTCCATCTGCTTTAATCTCTTCTTCAGTTGTTTTTGCATCAACTACTTTATTTCTCGCTGCAATAACATTTTCTAATGTTTCACTTTCATGTTTTGCATAACCTTTTACAGTTTCAACCAAATTAGGAATTAAATCAGTTCTTCTTTTTAATAATACATCAATTTGAGCCCATTGATCTTTTACTTTATTTCTTAATGAAACTAAACTATTATAAGTTGTTCCAATAAATAATAAAATTAATAAGACAATTCCTCCTACTATTAAAGCAATAATCCAACCTTCCATATTCTTAACCTCCAATAACATTATATAATAATTTAAACAAAAAATAAATACATATTTTATTTTTTTTTAGACAAAATAAATTTGAAAGGATGATTATATGAATATCGATATAAGAAAACATATTATTTCTAATTTTAAAGGATCTGAAATAGACGAAATAAAAGCTTCGATAGAAGCTTCAATTAAAGAAAAAGATGAAATTACTTTACCAGGTTTAGGAGTATTTTTTGAAGTATTATGGACTAATAGTGATGAGAATAATAAAGATTTTATATTAAATACATTAAAAAATTCATTAAAATAATAAAAAAAGGTTGACAAAATCAATCTTTTGAATTAGTATATATAGTACCAATTCGGAAATATTCGAATTGGCGCTAGTATCACACTAGCCAACCCCTTTTTATTCTTTTATGCGAACTATTCCTATAAGGAGTAGTTCATTTTTTATTATAATAATTTATATTTTTATAGTCAATATTTTTTAATTTACTAGTGTAAACAAATGTCAATGAATTTTTACTTTATTACTAGCTATTTCTTCTAATGCTCTTCCAATTGGCTTTTTAGAAATATATTCATTTTCTTTTAATTGAAAATGTTCAGTCTTTTCTATTTCATGGGCTCTTTTAGCAACTATATTTACTAATAAATACTTAGATCCTACTTGATTTAATAATTTATCAATTGATGGATATATCATCTAATCACCTTCCCTATATTAATAATAAACTATTATTTTATAATTAGCAACTAATATCTTATAATTTGACATTATTTGACAAGTCATTATATATTTTATCTATTTGTTCTTTATTATATACTCTTTTATTTAATCTTTTATCAACTGTATTATATAATAATTTTCTAGTTGTTAACCAAACACCAGTTACATTAAATATTAAATGACTATTTAATATTACATAATTAAAAGTATCTTTTCTTAATATGAAAGGATTTTTTATTTGTTTGTCGTTTATATACCAATAATCATCTTTTATATTTCCTTTTATTGTTCCGGATTTATTTATTCTTACAAATTCAAATATTCCTGCTTCATTTATTACAATTAAATTATTATCTATAACTAAATTTTTTTGATATGTATCTAATTTAGATAATTCAGCTATTATCATATCATTATTAGTGAATCTTTCTGCTTTTTTTAAAGGAAGTGATCTATCTCCATATCTAATATAATCTAAGCATATTTTAATAATAGTTCCTGTATTCAAAATAATTAAAAATAGAAATAATAATTCCATCCCAATATTAGTTATAAACGGACCAAATATTAAAACTATTAATATTGGAAATATTCCTGCATAAATTCCCAATATAAGACAAATAAGAAATTTCTTTATATTTTCTTCTTTCATAAATCCACCTACTATTTTAATTCTATCACAAATAATAAGATGAGTAAATAATTATAATCCATTATCATTAAAACTGTAATAAGTATCTTTACCAATTATAATATGATCTAATACATTAATTCCTAATAATGTCCCTACTTCTTTTAACTGTTTAGTAATAATAATATCATTATTAGATGGATTAATGTTACCTGATGGATGATTATGAATACAAATAATACTTGTTGCACTTAATAAATATGCTTCTTTAAACACTTCTCTAGGATGAACTAAACTTTGATTAATTGTACCGATAAATAATAATTTATCTTTAATAATATGATTTTTAGTATCTAAATAAACACAATAAAAATGTTCTTGTAGTTTATCACTTAACTTATCTTTATAATAATTAAATATACTTTCTGATGAATATATTTTTATTTGATTAATATTATTTATTTTATTATTAATTCTTTTACCTAATTCAATACTAGCTAAAATTTCACAAGCTTTTGCTTTACCTATTCCTTTAATTTTAATTAAGTTTTGATAATTAATATCTTTTAGATTATTAATATTATCAATTTGTTTTAAAATATTATTAGCTAGCTCTTTAACTGATAAATCTTTCGTTCCACATTTTAACAATATTGATAATAATTCTTCATTATTTAAATATTCTACTCCATTACTAATTAACCTTTCACGAGGCCTTTCATTTATTGGAATATCTTTAATTAATATACTTATCCCTCCTCTTTGTATTTACTTAATGTTTGTTTAATTATTTCCTTTATTGTTTCTTCTTCATTTGTTTCTTTCAAAACCATATCATACTGTCTTAAAGAATTTATTAAATCATTATCTGAAATTGTTGTCGTTTTAATGATTGTATTAATATCTTTATTTTTATAATATTCCTGTATTTTATTTACATTATCGCTTTCTAATGAAATACCAATATAAACATAATACATATTATCAATAACACTATATATATAATCAGTTAAATGTGAGGTATTTTCTTGCATACTTTCCATACTAGAATAAACGCCTTGTTGAACCAAATAAGCTGTTTCTTTCACATTAAATACCGGTATTATATTAACACTTTCATATTCTTTTAACATATAAAAAGATAATAAAAAACCGACTAATAAAGATACAATTATAGTTAATAAATATTTTTTCATATTCTCACCATATTAATTATACCCTATTAATCAGTTATATTTTGTCGAATTAAATTAATTCATCAATTTTTGAAACAATATCATTTACGTGAACATCAAACACTTGATTTGTTTCTCTTATTTTTAATTCTACTAAATTATCTTTAGTTTTTTTACCAACTGTAATTCGATATGGAATACCAATTAAATCCATATCATTAAATTTTACCCCTGCTCGTTCATCACGATCATCTAATATTGTTTCAATATTATTTTTATTTAAATTATTATATATTGCATTAGCAATTGATTTTTGAATATCATCTTTTTTATCAATTAAAACAATAGCTACTTTGTATGGAGCAATTTCAACAGGCCAAATAATACCCTTTTCATCATTTTTTTGTTCTACAATTGAAGACATTATTCTACCTAAACCAATACCATAACATCCCATAACAACTGGCTTTAATTCATTGTTTTCATCTAAATAATTTAGATTTAAAGCTTTTGAATATTTAGTACCTAATTTAAATGTATTGCCAATTTCAATACCATGTTTGAAATATAGTTTCTTTCCACATTTTGGACATACATCAAATTCTTTAACATTTTTAATATCTCCTACATAATCATATTTAAAATCTGATGTATTTACATTTTTATAGTGATAATCCGTTTTATTAGCACCTACTATATAATTATATTTATATAAAATATCATTATCAATTACTATTTTAATATCCAAACCAATTGGACCTGCGAATCCTACTTTAGCATTTGTAACTTTTTCTACTTCTTCTAATGAAGCTAATTCAATTGATTTACCATTTAATAATTTTCTTAATTTTGTTTCATTAATTTCTCTATCGCCACTTACTAAACAAGCATATAAAGTATCATCAACTTTATAAATTAATGTTTTAACAAATTTATCTTTATCTTCTTTTAAATAATTAGATATTTCTTCAATTGTTTTAGCATTAGGAGTATAAACTAATTCCTTTTCTTTATACTTTTCAGCTTTTTCTTTATTTATTACACATTCACTTACTTCGATATTAGATGAATATCCACAATCACATAAAACTAATATATCTTCACCAATATCAGTTACTGCTTGAAATTCTTCACTTAATAATCCACCCATAACACCTGTATCAGCTGTTACAATACGATAATCAATACCAATTCGATCAAAGATATTTTTATAAGCATTAAACATTTTCATATATGATTTATTTAAACTATCTAATGAAGTATCAAAACTATAAGCATCTTTCATAAAGAATTCTCTTACTCTTATTAATCCATATCTAGGTCTTGGTTCATCACGATATTTGTTTCCTATTTGATATAAATTAAAAGGCATATCTTTATATGATTTAATTTTCATTCTAGCAGCTTCTACAAAAAATTCTTCATGAGTAGGACCTAATACTAAACTTCTATTATATCTATCTTTTAAACTAAACATATCATGGCCAAAATTATCTCTTCTACCACTACTTATATATACATCTTCTGGTAATAAATTAGGCATTAATAACTCATTAGCACCAGCTTTATTCATTTCTTCTCTGATGATATTTTCAATATTTTTTAATACTTTTAAACCAAGTGGCATATACATATAAATTCCATTACCTATTTTTTTTACCATTCCACTTTTAACAAGTAGATTGCCACTTACAGTTTCTTCATCTTTAACATCTTCTCTAAATGTATAGAAAAAATTTTCACTTAATCGCATAATTTCACCTCAACAATTTAATTATATCATAAATTAAAATATTTTATTATAATTTCTTAACTTTTTGACTACTTAATGATTCTAGAAAACTATTCGTAGATGATTTTATTTTATCTACAAATTCAGTATCAATATTTAATCCTATTATATCTAAACATTCTTGATAACTTTTTTCATTTATTGCTTTATTATATTCCATTAATATTTTAATAAAATCGTTATCATTTTTATATGTTTCTAATATATAAATTGCTATAGGGTAACCCAATACATTCCAAGTATCTCTAATAATAAATTTTTTCTCAGTTGCGTATTGTTCAAAATACTCTAACATTCTTTCATAATTATTATCTTTAAAAATTTTATTATATGCTTCTAAACTTATATCTTTTTCTTTTTTATATAGCAAAATTAATTTATAAATATAATAAATTCTATCCATCAACTTACAAATCATACGAGCCATAAATTTCATAAACATTTCCACATCATTATGATATATTGTATTATTTAATTCTTCACAATAAATAAACTCAATTCCATAAGATAATGATTCTGTTAACAAATTGCTTACAAAATTTCTTTGAGATTCTGGTTGATTTAAATAATGCATAATTTCATGAATTAATACACAACTATCAGTAATATTATCATTTAAATAGATTTCAATTACTCTCTTTTTATCCTTATCATAGTATGATGTTCCAACTTTTGTTTTTGTAACATTTTCATCTATTTTTTTAAATATTAAAATACCACTTTCAATTAATTCTTTTACTGAAATATTTATATGATACTTATCCAAAAATTGTTGAACCAAAGAGATATTTTCTCCCAAACTAACATAAGAAAAATCATATTTTTCGAACTTAATATTTTTTATTACTTCAACATAATTATAATAGATATAATTTGATAAATTCCATAAATTTTCTATTTCATCTAATATAAATGGATTATATGAAAAAAAAGATAAATTTTCAAACCAATCTTTGTAATTTTTAATTCTTTCTTGAGATACCATATTTTCACCACCTAAATTTGTAAATATTATAGCATAGAATATTGCGAAAATGTTAAATATATGTTATTATTAGTATGTAAGGAAAAAACTTGCATATAATAAAAAAGGGAACATTCAGTTTTGCAATGTTGAATGTCTACCTTATAAATTTTAGGTTGCACTCATTTGCTAAATGAGTGTCATTTTTTTATTACTATTATCATTATGATAAGAAGCGATAAAATGATAATAATGTGTTTTAGAACTTTTATTATAAAAATTCTTTTTGACATTTTATCAAGCCTCCTCTCTTTTAAGATTCGGCAGACACTCAACGACTAAATATCCCTAACAATAAGTATACTATAAATTAACTTATTATTCAATAATTTATTCATAATTAATAAAATGTTTTAAATTAATATCAAATTTTTTAATAATATCTTTTAAAATAGAAGGTTTTATATTATAATCTTCTATCTTTTTTATATCAATAAATTGAAAAATTTGATTTTTATCTTCCTGTGGAGTTATTACATCATTATACTTAGTATAATAACAAAAATCTATATTTTGAATTTTTTCTTCTTTTAAAATATTTTCAAAAACACATAATAATTCAAAATCTAATTCTATTCCTAATTCTTCTTTTATTTCTCTTATTATTGCTATCTTACTATCTTCTAATTTATTTACTCTTCCACCTGGCAATAAATAATAATCAGAATTTTTATATTTAAATAATAATATCTCATTTTTTGAATTAATAATAAAAGCCGAACATCTAACTAAAAATCTATAATCATTTTCTTTAAAATCAATATCCATTTTTCCACCTTCATTTTGAATATTTATCTTTATTTAATTCATAAATATATGATTCTACAGGTTCATCAATAAACGTATATTCATTAAAAATTGTTTTGTTTTTATCACGAATAAACCCTAATTTTTCCATTAACTTCCAAGAAGCGATATTAGGAATTGCAGCACTTTTTTATATTTTTTTAAATTAACCTCATTAAACATATAATTTATCATTGCTAAGGCTGCTTCGGTTGCGTATCCTTGTTTTTGATATTTTGGATTAATATACCATCCTAGTGACATGGTATTTTCTTCATCACATTCTTTAGAAGAAATATGAGAATTTATTTGCCCTATACATTCACCATTATTTTTTAAAAATATACTCCATTCAAATTTATCTTTATCTTTAGCATGATTAACTTTTTCTTCATAAAATTTTTTTTGAATTTCCCAATTCAACAATCTATCTTTAAATTTTTTATTTATATCAAGATAATATCTGTTAACTTCAGGGATCATTAATATCTCCCATAATATCTTTTGCTCTTTCATAGTTGGAATTTTTAATATCAGTCTTTCTGTCTCAATTTCTTTTGTACCTAATAACTTCATAATAATTCTCCTTTATTTTAAACTTTCAAATCCACTTCTTTTAAACATTTTTTCTAATTCATATTTAGTAAATGTAATAATAGTTGGCCTTCCATGAGGACAATTAAATGGATTATGACATTTTCTTAAATCATTAATTAATTCTTCCATTTCATTAATACTTAAATTAGTATTAGCTTTAATACTTGCTTTACAAGCTAAAGTAGCAGATAAATGATCATTAAATTTAGCTAAATCAAAATCTTTTTCTTTATGGATAACCGCTTCAATAATTTTCCTTATCTGTAAATCTTCAAAACCTTTAGTTAACCAAACAGGATGAGATTTAATAATAACAGAATTAATACCAAATTCTTCAATATCAAATCCCATATTATTTAAAAATTCAAAATTTTCTTTTAAAATAATATATTCGTTATTAGATAATTCAATTGTCATTGGTAATAAAAGTGGTATTTTATCTTTAATTGGATTAGACAATTTATCTAAAAACAATTCATAATTTACTCTTTCTTTAGCAGCATGTTGATCAATTAAATACATACCTATTTCATTTTGACAAACTATATAAGTTCCATGAACTAAGCCAACTGGATATAATAAAGGTAGTCTTTCTTCATATTTTGGTTCTTCTTCTTTAATTACCTCATTATCAAAATTTAAAGTTATTTCTTCATATTTTGTTTTTTCAATTTTAGGCAATACTTCTTTTGTTGGTATTAATGCTTCTTGTTCTTCTTTAATTTCTATAACTTTCTCTTCAATAATTGATTCGTTAAAATCATTAATCGGTTGTTCTATTACAGGAATTAATGTTTGTCTATTTAATTTATTAACAATTGTTTTTTTGACTAAATCTAATAATTCTTCTAATTTACTAAATTTAATATCCATTTTAGTAGGATGAATATTAACATCTACTAAACTAGGATCTAATTCAATATTTATAACAACAATAGGATATCTATTATCTGGTTTATAAGAATGATAACTATCATTAATTATTTTATTTAATTCTTGGTTTCTAACTACTCTACCATTTACTAAAGTAATAATATGATTTCTTCCTGATCTATTTACTTCAGGTAGACTAATAAAACCATTTATAATATAGTCATCATCTTCATTGTTTATTTCTAACATTTTACGAGCTACATCCATTCCATATATACTACTTATTGTCTTAAGTAAATTATTAGAACCATCAGTTTTTAAAATAGTATTACCATTATTAATTAAAGTAAATCTAATTTCTGGATGGGATAAAGCAATTTTATTAACATAATCAGTTATACTAGCTAATTCTGTATATAAACTCTTTAAATGTTTTAATCTAGCAGGTGTATTATAAAACAATTCAGTTATTTCAAAAATAGTACCTTTTCTAGCTTCAGTATTTTCAACTTTAATTATTTTACCGCCTTTAATATTAACTAATGTTCCTATTTCTCCTTGACTAGTTTTAAGTAATACATTACTAACTGAAGCAATACTGGCTAAAGCTTCACCTCTAAAACCTAAAGTATTAATATTGTATAAATCAGATTCATCTTTTATTTTACTTGTAGCATGTCTATTAAAAGAAAGAATTGCATCTTCTTTATCCATACCTATCCCATTATCAGTTACTTTAATTAAACTAGTTCCTGCTTCTTTTAATTCAATTTTTATTTCACTACTATTAGCATCAATACTATTTTCAACTAATTCTTTTACAACCGAAGCACATCTTTCCACAACTTCTCCAGCTGCTATTTTATTAGCTAAAATTTCATCCATTATTCTTATTTTGCTCATACAACTTCACCTACATAATTATATCAAAAAAATAAGTATTTCTACAATGATAGTTATTTGTTTATTCAAAATTTAAGTTTAAACATAATATATAATCGAAAGGAGAATTAAATATGGATAACAATTTAACTGAATATAATTCTAATTGTGATAACGATTGCCTTTGTCAAGTAATAAAATGTTTAATTGATATTTGTGAAACTGGTCCTACTGGACCTACTGGGCCAACAGGTCCTACTGGACCATGTGGTTGTACAGGATGCACAGGACCTCAAGGTGCTACTGGACCTCAAGGAAGAACTGGAGACACTGGTGCTGATGGAATTCAAGGACCTACTGGACCTCGAGGTGCTACTGGAGCTACTGGTCCTACTGGACCTCAAGGTGCTACTGGAGCTACTGGCCCTACCGGACCTCAAGGCGCAACTGGAGCTACTGGTCCTACTGGACCAAAAGGTGCTACTGGAGTAACCGGACCTACTGGACCTCAAGGTGCAACCGGAGCCACCGGACCTACTGGGCCTCAAGGTGCTACTGGAGCAACCGGGCCTACTGGACCATCATTCCAAAGTTATGCAATGGTACACGATTTATCAAATTCAACAGTTCCTAAACAAAATCCAATTTTATTTCAAAATACTAACTTATCAAACAAAATATCATATAGTCCAATAACTGGTGATTTTTCAATACCAGAAAAAGGAATTTATATGATTCATTGGTGGGTTAATGTTAGAAACAAAGGAAAAGACTGCGAAGATAAAGCATTAAGTATAGAATTTAGAAAATTCTGGCCAAATGTTGAATTAATTGCACATTCATCAACACATAACAAAGTATCATGCTGTCAAACCGGAACAATTAATGGAAATGCTATTTTTGAAGCTACAGCTGGAGGAAGTTATAGATTAGTAAATGCTTCAGATGTTGATTTTGATTTAGTACCAAATGATTTGTATTCAGGTTGCGTTTCAATAACTAGAATAAATTAAAAAAATATGGGAAATCCCATATTTTTAATTTATTTCTAAAGGATCATTATCTAAATCCTTATCAATCAACATTTCATGCATGTATTCTTCTTCTGTATTTAAAAATACTTCTTCTATTCTATCTACACGACATTTTTCGGCTTTAATAATTGACAATATTTTATCAGCAGCCATTTCTATTTCATCATTAACAACCACATAATTATATTTAGTAACTTCATTCATTTCTTGATATGCAATTTTAAATCTTTCTAATATTTTTTCTTTAGTATCAGTACCTCTATTTACCAATCTTTTTTTTAGTTCTTTTAATGATGGTGGCATAATAAACACAAATAATGCTTGAGGTATTAATTTTTTAACTTGCATTGCACCTTGTATTTCTATTTCCAAGATTACATCTTCACCTTTATTTAAATGTTCTTGTATATATTTTTTAGGTGTACCATAATAATTATTAGCATAACTAGCATATTCTAAAAAATAATCTTCTTTAATTTTATTTTCAAATTCTTCTTTTGCATAAAAATAATATGTTTTACCTTCTATATCGTTAGTTCTCATTGGTCTACTTGTTGCTGATACTGAAAGCCATAAATTATTATTTTTTTCTAACATTTTATTAATTATTGTACCCTTTCCTGCTCCAGAAGGTGCTGAAATAACTATTAATAATCCTTGTTTTTTTGTTTTTATCATTTTTTTCTCCTTGCTAATCTTAAAATTTTACAATTATTTTTTACTATACAGTGATAGTCTTTTATTTTTGAACTTTTCCAAGATTCATCAAATGGTCTTATATAAAATAATGTATTAGGATATAAATTTATCAAATTACAATATTCATCTATTATTTCATCACTAGGTATATTTTTTGTATATCCCAAATCATTATTACTTAAAAAAGTATCACAATTTTCTACATATTTTACCATTTTATTTCTATCACTGCAATCATGTTCACCCAAAATACACATATAATTTGAATATTCATCTAATATTTTTTTATTATCTTCAAATGTAACATCACCATATAAAAATAGTCCATATTTTTTCAATCTATATATTACATTTGGCCAAAAACGATATCCTTCACTAGGTAATCCAATAAATTTTGCTGAATTAAATTTAAAACCGGATACGCCGCAATCTATTAATTTATTTAGAAATTCAACTATTATATTTTCAACATCTTTTTGATAAATATTTAAACCTTGCAAATCTAAACAATTATGTATAACATCTTGTCTATTTTTACAATATTCAAGTTTTTGTAATTTTAAATCAACTTTTGGACATGATTTCAAATTATCATCAAGATCTGATTCCATATAATTTAAAACAACATCAGCAAATATTCTAATATCATACTTTGAAGCTTCTTCACATAATAATTTTAAATCTTCTAAAGTACCAAAATAATTTCCAATTTCAAAAGCTATTGGCTGATATGACATCCACCATTCTTGACCACCTCCATCTTTTAATGGCTGAATAGGATTAATTTGAATTGCTTCAAATCCTTGTTTTTTAACTTCTTCTAAAATAGAAATTATTTCACCTAATTTCCAATTAAAACAATGTAAAATTCTCATACAACATACCTCTTTATTATATTATAACAATTTTTTTAATATTTTCTACAGTATTTTGTTAATTATATTATATACTTTTAATTTATACTATTTATATCTACTAATATTTAATACAATTCCAATACTACATAATGTAATTAATAAAGAAGATCCACCATATGACAAAAATGGTAATGTAACACCTGTAACCGGTATTAGTCCTACTACAACCATTAAATTTAAACAAGCTTGAAATCCTATTTGAAATATTATTCCAAATGATAAATATTTACCAAATAAATCATTACAATTACGAGATATTTTAAATCCATTATAACAAATAATAACAAATAAAGTTATAATAATTAAACAACCTAAAAATCCTAATTCCTCACTTATTATTGAAAATATAAAATCTGTTTGTGGTTCTGGCAAAAAGAAATGTTTTTGTCTTGAATTACCTATTCCAAATCCAAACAAACCACCTGGACCTATGGCATACAAACTCTGAATAATTTGAAATCCACTACCTAACGGATCACTCCAAGGATTTAAAAATGATAATATACGACTAAGCCTATAAGGAGCTACTAAAATTAATCCTACTACCCCTATTACACCAACAATACCTAGTCTAATAAAATATTTAAAATCTACCCCGCCTACAAATAATAAACCAATTATAGACATTACAATAATTGTACCTGTTCCAAAATCAGGTTGTAACATAATAAGTCCAAATACTAACATAAGAATTCCTAAAATTGGTAATATACCTTTAAATGATTTAGTTGCTTTTTCATTATAAGCTAAATATTTAGATACAAATATAAGTAATCCTAATTTAGTAAACTCACTAGGTTGGATACCAAATGAACCAATACCAAACCAACTACGACTACCATTTCTAACAGTACCTATACCAGGAATTAAAACTAATATCAATAACACTAAACAACTAATTAAAATTAAATTTGATTTTTTTAAATATAGCTTATAATCTATTTTACTTATTATAATCATTAAAACTATCCCTATAATTAAAAATAACCCCTGATTTTTAACATATTTTAAAGCATCGCCATATTTATATTCTGACCAAATGTAAGAAGCAGAATATATCATTAATACACCAAAAATACTTATTATTATTACACTAATTAATAAAGTTAAATTACATTTTTTCATAATTATCCCTCTATTAATTTTATGAAAAATAAAAAAGCATAATTCATGCTTTTAAATTAGAATTTTTATTAAATTGATCACTAATTTTAATTAATTTGATTGCTAATTTATTTATTTTTCTTTCTATTAAAAATCCTTTTTTATTTTGTAATTCTTTTAATTCATATAAATTATTAGTTAAATTTTGATAACCTTTTTCACCATATATTCCGTCAAACCAATATTCAATATCATCTATATTACCATTTATTCTTAAATTTTCTAAAGTTAATAAAAATGTTTTATTATCTAATAATTTTTTACAATAATATTTTAAACTATAATAAGCTGATGATATATAATTACCATTAATACTATTTTTAACAGCATATATAGTATTACTTATTATTTCATTATCACTTTTTAAATTAGATATTATATTAATTAATTGTTCTGTTTGTTTTGAATTAATTATTTCTTCTAAAACATAACTTCTATTTTTATCAATTATTTTAAACTCTTTTAAATTATATTTAGTTTTAGTTAATCCTGTTCTTAAATAAAAATAATCTTTTTCTAATATTATTTCATTTTGAAAAGAATTAATAGCATGATTTAATTCATGAATTAAATTATCTAATAATTGTAAAAATGGAATATTATTATATCTATTTAAATAAATTGCTTTTTTTGTTTTAACTGTTTCTTCCAAATAAGGATAACTTACATACAAAGCTTGAATTTTAGGATCTTCCTTACCGGTTATAATAATAGGTATATTATTTAAACAATTAATAATAAAGTTTTCTTTATTATATTTAATTACAAATGCGGGTAATATTACATATAATAAATGTCTTATATTATCTGGATAATTATATTTTAAACTAATTTCGTCTATAATAGGTATATATTTTTCTATCATAATTTCACCAATTATATTGTATCATATAAATATTAAAAAGTCGTTTTATTTATTACAAAACGACTTATAAAAATTATTTTACTAATTTGTTTATTTTAACTTGTTCTTCTAATAAATCTTTTTCATCCTCTGTTATAACAGAAAATAAATGTTCAAGACGATTTTCAGTATCACATGGTTTAAAAAAATTAGTTGATGAATCATAAAAACCTATATCTTGAAATTTTATTTCAGATAATTTATCATGTAACATCATCATATTTTCTTTCATATAATCAGTCATATGACTAGGTTCAGGCAAAAACATTATTCCTTCTTTTGTCGGTTCCATAGTATCAGGACTTAAATTATTATAAATACTTAATCCTTTTGAAGTTAATAATGGCATTAATTCAATAATAATTGCGACAGGATTTTTTAAATAATATTTAAAATCTATCCCCTTAAAAAGTCCTTTAATTTTTTCATTTGATTGAGCCATAGCATATAAATATTCAGCATGCAAACTCATATTATCTAATTTATTTATGGATATAACATCACCATCTGGACAAAAAATTGCTACTGCAGACAACTTAAAATCAATATCTTCTAATTTAGTAACTATACTTGACATTAACAATCCTTCCTTTCTTTTTATGTGAATCCATTCGTTGCAAGGGCCTGTATTATACCACAAAAAAATTAAAATGTAAAATTGACTATATTATAACTCCAAAAGTTAAAGCAAATAATGAAGCAATTAAACCTATTATCCAAAACAATTTTACTATGTCATGTTCTTCCCAACCTTTTTTTTCAAATGAATGATGAATCGGTGTCATTAAAAATAACCTTTTTTTAGTAAATTTGTAATATGTTCTTTGAATAATACAACTTAATGTTTCAATAACAAAAACTATTCCTATTAAAACTAATAATAACTCATGTCTTGTAATAATAGCAATACTTCCCAAAGTTGCTCCTAAAGCTAAAGAACCAGTATCTCCCATAAATATTTTAGCTGGATTACTATTAAAAACTAAAAATCCTAAAACACTTCCTACCAAAGCAAAACAAAATAAAGCTACACTTTCATATCCTTCTAACCACCCTGTGTCATAAGATATAATACCAAATGTTAAAAACGCTATAATTGATAGGCCACCAGCTAGCCCATCTAAGCCATCTGTTAAATTAACAGCATTACTAGATGCCACTAAAACAAATAATATAAATAAGCCATATAACCAACCAATATCTAATCTTAAATTAAGGGTATGAATCCATAACAATGGTTCATTACCTGATTTCATAAACAAATAAAAGAATACCACTGCTACAAACAATTGTAAAACAAATTTAGAACTTTCACTTAAACCATTATTATTATTTTTTATTATAATTAAATAATCATCAATAAATCCTATTAAACTATAACTTATAAAAGTAAACATAACTATTATTAAACTATAATTTAATTCTATTATATCTAATATTAATAATAAAGATATAATTACTATAGTGGAAATTATAAAAATAATTCCTCCCATTGTTGGTGTACCATTTTTTTTCTTATGAGTTTCCTCTAAATATCTATTTAATATTTGATCTAATTTTTTCTTTTTTAAAAATGGAATTATTAAAAAACCTAACATAATAGATAAAACAAAACTTAGCATCACTACAAAAGCAACTTTAGTTAACATTATTCATCTCCTAACATTAATCTTATCGTTTCACCTTCAGCTAAATAACTAGCTTCACTTGGTGATTGATGAATTACTTTGCTACCACTACCACTAAATTCAACTTTAAATTCTTTTAAATTAGATACTGCTTCTTTAGTTTCCATTCCTATAACATTAGGAACAGTAAAATATCTTTTATCCCCATAATTATATTCTTTAGTCATACCATCATATCTCTCTTTTATATTTAGAGCGGAAATAGCCGAATTTAAAACATTCTTAGCAATAGGTGCTGCAATGGTTCCACCATATTGAGTAACACCTTTTGCATTATCAATAGCTATATATACAACAACCTCTGGATCATCAGCTGGTAAAAACCCCATAAAAGATGTTATATAATTGCCAACTAAGTATTTACCATCTTCAACCTTTTGAGCTGTACCAGTTTTACCTCCAACACGATAATTAGATATATAAGCATTTCGTCCTGTTCCATTAGCAACAACACTTTCTAAGGCATATCTTACTTTAGCACTTGTATTTTCTGTTATTACTTTTCTTACTACACTAGGTTTATTTTCAACTATTACTGAATTAGTTTCAGGCTCATTTAAACTTTTAACAATATAAGGAGTATACAAATTTCCTCCATTAATTGCTGCAGATACTGCTGTTACTTGTTGTGAGGTACTCCTCTAAATGATACTTTTTGCCTAAATTATTACTGGATGCTTTTAATATAGTTCCAGTTTTAAAAATAATATCTAATTTTATTTTTTTAGGATTATCTTCATCTTTATTAACGATTATTTTTTCTACTAATGAATTAAATATATCACTTATGCATAATTCATCTTCTATAGAATGTTCTAAGTTTTCTCTTATACTATTTATTTCTTTTTCAATTAAATATTCATCTAACTTATTATTTTTTAAATTGTCTATTTTATCTAAATATTCATTTAGCTCTAAATTTAAACTATCCACTTGTTTTTTATAATCAATATTTTCTAAGTATCCATCCATGACAAGTTCTAATAACTTATCTTTTTTATTTTTAATAACTTCACATTTAGATTCTAAAGCCTTTATTTCGTTATCACTATTTTTAGATAATAAATAGCTTTTACATTCTTTAATAAGACTATCAAATATTATTTTTTTATCAAGATATAGTTTAGATATAATACTTTTAAATAATTCATCTAATTCATGTTCAAATACTCTATTATTAGTACACCCTTTTAAACTTTCTTTTCGATATACTTGACATTCCCACACAGGATTATTTTTCCTTTTACCAGCACTATTTCTATGATAAGTAACATTATGAACACCACAATATATTTTCCCTGAATAAGTATAACGATTATGAAAAATTGTTTTATCTTCTATTTTATTTAAATAACTCTTCCTTCTTTTTCTTAATTTGATATTAGCTCTTTCCCATAATTCTTCTGATACAATTGGAGGTACTTTATCATAATCTTTATAAACAACCCAATCATCTTTATCTAATTTCTTTTTCTTTTTAGTTCGATAATCTAATACTTTTGTTTTATGACCACAATAATATCCTTTGTATTTAGGATTTTCAATTATTCTAGTAATTATCGTTGTATCTAATCTTTTACCAGTTTTGGTTTTATAATTTAATTCATATAAATACTTTGATATTTTAGATAAACCATCATTTGTATTCGCATATCTATCATAAATTATTTTAATCATTTCCGCTTCTTTTTCATTAATAACTAATTTCCCATTATCTTTTTCATAGCCATAAATATTAGAGCATCCTAAAACATTACCATTATCAATACTTCTTTTCATACCAAATGATACTCTTTCCGATAATTTTCGCACCTCATCTTGCGCTACACTTGCCATAATAGTAAGTCTTAACTCAGAATCTGGTAGTATTGTATTAATATTATCATTTAAAAAATATACTCCAACTCCACTAGCAAGTAATTCTTGCGTAAATTTAATACTATCTAAGGTACTTCTTGAAAACCTTGATATTTCTTTTGTTAAAATTAGATCAAACTTACCATTTTTAGCATCACTAATCATTTTTAAGAATTCTTCTCGTTTAAAAACCCTAGTACCACTAATACCTTCATCGATATATGAACCCGCAAATTCCCATTTAGGAATCTTATTTATATAATCATTAAAGAAAGTTATCTGATTTTTTAAAGAATTTATTTGTTCATCTTTTTCAGTGGATACACGAGCATAAAAACAAACTCTTAAATTTAATTCTTGAAGTGGTATTCCTTTCATTATATTATTCCTAACTGTATATAGATCCATATATCTTCCCTCCCTACTTAAACTTTAATTAATTTATTCATAACAAAAGAGTACATTTCTTCATTTATAAATTTATTTCGTTTCAAATATTCAATTAATTTTATTTTAATTTCCATTTCGATAGATTTATTAATTATATTTTCCAATATCTTATCCTCCTTCTTCATTTTATTTAATTAAATAAAAAAAAGAACTTAAGCCCTTAAGTTCTACAAAATATCTGAAAACCTAAGTAGCTTACAAAATAAGATATTAAGTTTTCAAATAACAAATTTAATTATTTTGATAATCCATAATATTTCTAGCAACAATATAACCATCAATATTATCTGGTAATAAATTATTTTGTTCTAAAAACAAGAATAATTCTTTTAAAAAGATAATTTTTCAAAGTTAGATAACACATCTTCTATACCTTTTTTGATAAAAACGATAAAACGAATTGTAATTATAACTTAGATAACATTTAATATCTTTAATTAAATTATTAGAACATCCAATTACTAAAGGATTAAATATTTCTATACAAGTATCTTCTAAATCAGGATTACATGTATTTGAACTATTTATTAAATTGTTATCCCAAGAATCTAAAACATAATATATAAATTTTATTTGATCTTTCTTTTCTAAATTATCTAAACTTTCTATTAATTTTTTAACCATTACATTCATTTTTATTACCTCCATTTAAACTATATTTAACAGCATTTTAAGAAACATTATTTTTTAGTATTAATAACTATTCAAAAGAACATATAAAGTTTCTTAAAACCCAAACTACATATAAATAACACTATTTTTTTGTTTATCTATTAATCACTTAAAAAAATAATTTTTGCAAGCATTTTTTATCAATTTTTTTACATTTTGGTTTTATCGTTTTTATCAATTATTTTTAGTTATTAATAATTAAGTTATTTATTACATCTACATATCCGTGAATGGTAAATCTATATGACCTAACTGGGTATGTGGATTTTCATAAACTTCATAATCATAATAAAATTTACCTAAAGAATTTTGTTTTCTAATAAGTTTTAAATATCCATTATCTTTTAATTTTTTAATAGCAGTATCTACTGCCATTTTACCTTCCTTACATAATGAACATAATCCTTCATAACTAAATTGCCAATTATCAGGTAAACTTAATATAATAGAAAACAAACCTTTAGCTTTTAAAGATAAATTCTTATCTTTTAAATGATAATTACTCATCTTAGTATAATTAAATAGTTTTTCTTCTCTATAAAACATAATCATTCTCCT
>CALVSO010000006.1 GCA_944359055.1 uncultured Bacilli bacterium
ATGAAGCACCAAGTATGCCAGAAGCTGCTCCAGTACAACCAATGCCAACGTATGAAGCACCAAGTATGCCAGAAGCTACTCCAGTACAACCAATGCCAACGTATGAAGCACCAAGTATGCCAGAAGCTGCTCCAGTACAACCAATGCCAACATATGAAGCACCAAGTATGCCAGAAGCTGCTCCAGCACAACCAATGCCAACATATGAAGCACCAAGTATGCCAGAAGCTGCTCCAGTGCAATCAACTGTTGAACAAACAAATATTAATCCAATGGCAGCTGTTGAAAATTTAAATAAAGAAGATGCAATGGAAGAAGCTTTATCACATACTAATCAATATAGTCCTTTTGAAGCACCAAAGCAAGAAGTAAATAAAGATGTAAAAAGAACAAGTAATAAAGGTGCCTATATATTAATTGGGATAATCTTTGTTATAATGTTGTTATTTATTATTTTCTTGCCACAAATTTCAAAATTATTTGGATGGTAATAAGTGACGAAAGTCACTTTTTTCTACTAAAATGTGATATAATTTAAAAGGAGGTAAAAATGACTTTTGATGGAATAGTTGATTTATTAAAAAAAATAATTGATGTTCTTATTGTTTGGATGGCACTTTATTATATCTTAAAAAGTGTAAGAAAAAATGTAAAAATGGTATTATTATTCAAAGGAATAATAATTATTATAGTATTAAAAATATTCAGTGATTTATTAGGGTTAGTTACAATTGGATTCTTATTAGATTATGTTATTGAGTGGGGACCACTTGCTTTAATAGTAATTTTTCAACCTGAAATACGAAGTGTTTTGGAACAATTGGGTAGAAGTCAATTGTTAGGTAGACATAAAGCTTTAACAGTTGATGAAAGAGAAAAAATGGTTTATGAAATAACTACTGCTTTAGATTATTTAAGAAAACAATCAATTGGAGCTTTAATTGTTTTAGAAAGAGATAATAGTTTAAATGATTATATTGAAAAATCTAAAAAAATATATGCTGATATATCATCTGATTTATTAATTTCAATATTCTTTCCAAACAATCCATTGCATGATGGAGGAGTAATAATTCAAGGAGATAAAATAACTAGTGCAGGAGCTGTTTTCCCAACTAGTGATAGTCTAAAAATAAGTAAAAGACTTGGAACAAGACATAGAGCCGCTTTAGGTATTTCCGAAATTAGTGATTGTATTTCTATAATTGTTTCAGAAGAAACAGGTAGACTTTCTTTAGCTATTGATGGTGAATTAAATTATAATTTAACATTAGATGAAGTAAAATTACGTTTATTAGAAGAATTAAGACCTAAAAAAGAAGTTTATCTAGATGAGGAGGAAGAAAAAAATGAAAATAATTAAAAGTATTTATTCTTTTTTCTCAAAATTAATAGATAAAATTATAGTAGTACCAATCAGTAAATTGATTTTAATAATTAATAAAAAATTTGATACTCCAAGTAGAAAGTTTGAAAATTGGTTATCAAAATCAAATACTTTATTATTTATATCTTTAGCTATGGCTATTTTAACATTTATTGTTATCGATCAAAGAATATTAATATATTCAGAAAGTTCAGCAGAAGTTTTAACTGATCAAAAAGTTACAGTATTATATGATGAAGATAATTATGTTGTAGAAGGTGTTCCAGAAAATGTTGATATAACTTTAATAGGAAATAAAGCAGATTTATATATTGCTAAACAATCTCCTACTAATGAAGTTGTAGTTGATTTATGGGGATTAAAACCTGGTACTCATAAAGTTGATATAAAATATAATCAAATAAGTGGTGGAATAAAATATAGCGTTAATCCATCTGTCGCAACAGTAATAATATATGAAAAAGTAGCAGCTAGTAAAACTTTATCTGTTGATTTATTAAATCAGGATGCATTAGATGAAAGATATATAATTGATGAAATAACAGCTAAAGAAGATTCTGTTACTATAAAAGGTGCTTCATATAAAGTTGATAGTGTTGCAACAGTAAAAGCATTAGTAGATATAAAATCTTTACCTAAAATTGTTTTAGGAGAAAAAATTACTGTTTCGGCTCCATTAGTTGCTTATGATGAATTAGGTAACGTAGTTGATGCTGAAATAAGTCCAGCTAAAGTTGATGTTGAATTGTTAATTCAATCACCAAGCAAAGAAGTACCAATTCAAGTAATACCTACTGGAAATGTTATTTATAATATGGGTATTAGCAATTTAATAGTTAATAATAATGAAAATACTACAGTTACTATTTATGGACCAACAGAGGTAATTTCTGCAATTGAATATTTACCTGTTTATGTAAATGTTGAGGGATTATCTGAAGATACTCAATTTAAAGTTGATTTACAAAAACCAACCGGCGTTAAATATATGAGCGTTAACAATGTTACTATTGATGTAAAATTAAGTAGTGATATAAGTAATATTAATATTGAAAATGTTGGTATATCTCAAATTAATTTGGGTAGCAATTATGGTGTTACACCAGTAGATATTGATAGTGTTACTGTAAAACTTAAAGGTGTTACTGATATCGTAAATGGTATTACGGCATCTGATATTAATGTTTATGTTGATTTAAAAGGACTTGGTGTTGGTACTCATGAAGTATCTATAATTGTTACTGGTAACGATTATAGAGTAGAGTATTTACCATCAGTTTTAAAAATGAAAGTAAAAATATATGAAAAATAAACTTCGCTTTGAAGTTTATTTTTCTATATGGTCAAATAAAATACCAATATTTATTAAACCAGTAATTCCGACTAATGTATAAATAATTCTTGATAACATAGATCCTTCACCAAAAATATAAGAAACTAAGTTAAAATCAAATATACCTATTAATCCCCAAACTACTGCTCCTATAATGGTAAGAACTAAACAAACTTTTTGTAAAGTTTCCAAAATAATCATTCCTTTCTATATTCATAAATATTTTAAACAAAAAAATAAAAATTATACATTTTTCATAAATATATTCAATATAATTAATTGAACAGGAGTGAAAAAAATGAAAAAATTTTTATTATTTATTTTATTAGGATTATTTTGTTTAACAACAGTTGGATGTGGAAAATATGGTGAAAAAGATATTTTAAAAGATTTAAATAAGAAAATAACTAAAACTGATAGTTATTATTTAACTGGTGAATTAGAAATAATAAATAATGAAGATAGTTATTTGTATAATGTTGAAGTTGCTTATCAAAAAGATAATAATTTTAAAGTTAGTTTAATAAATAAAACAAATAATCACGAACAAATAATTTTAAAAAATAGTGATGGAGTTTATGTTTTAACCCCTTCTTTAAACAAAAGTTTTAAATTTCAAAGTGAATGGCCTTATAATAATTCACAAAGCTACATATTACAAACAATTTTAAAAGATATTGAAAGTGATAATGAAAAAATATTTGAAGAAGTTGATGGTAATTATGTGTTTACAACAAAAGTAAATTATACAAATAATAACGAATTAACTAAACAAAAAATAACATTAGATAAAGATTTAAATTTAAAATCAGTTGTTGTTTTAAATGAAAAAGACGAAATTCAAATGAAAATGAACTTTAATGCAATTGATTATAAAGCAACATACGATGAAACTTATTTCACATTACAAGGAAACATGAAAAATGTTGAAACTGAAACTACTAGTAAAACATTAGATAGTATAATATATCCAATGTATATTCCAGAAAATACACAGTTATCTGGTCAAGAAAAAGTAACTACTGATACTGGTGAAAGAATAATTTTAACATTTAGTGGCGAAAATCCATTTACTATTGTTCAAGAAGCTGCATCAGTTGCTGAAGAAATGTTAACCATTCCAATGTATGGAGAACCATATATAATAACAGATACAGTTGGAGCTTTATCAGATAATTCTGTTTCTTGGGTAAGTAATGGTGTTGAATTTTATGTCGTATCTGATAAATTAAATAGTGAACAATTATTAGATGTTGCTAACTCAATAAATACTATGACAATTGGAAAATAATGAAACATTTGTGAAAGAAAATAAAAATGTTTCTTTTTTTTAATAATTATGTTATAATTACTTTAGGTGAAGAAAGATGGCAAAAGAAAAAAATGTCAAAAAAGCAAATTATGAAGACAATGAGATTTCAAAATTAATAAAATTAATTGTAATAGTAACTATAATATTTTTGGCTTTTTATGCAATAACATACTTTGTAAATAAAAAGGATGAACCAAAAGAAGAAACAAGTACATCAACAATTCAATATGATGAAATATTGATTGGTAATTTGTTGACTCAACCAAATGATGATTATTATGTTATGATTTATGATGAAGATGATTATAATAAAGTAGTTTATGATGCATATCTTAGTATGTATTCTAAAAAAGAGGATGCTTTAAGATATTATACTGCAACTTTAAATAATCCATTTAATGAAATATTTAAATCTGATAAATCAAATTTTGAAATAAGTAAAATAAATGATTTAAAATTAACTGGTTCTACATTAATAAAAGTTAGCGATAAAAAAATACAAAAATATTATGAAGGCGAAGATATTATAGAACATTTAAAAGAAATCTCTAAAGAAGAAGATGAATAGTTACATCTTCTTAATTTTGGCCTGTTGGTGAAGTGGTTTAACACATAACCCTCTCAAGGTTACATTCATGGGTCCGAATCCCATACAGGTCACCAAAATGTAAACAAAATAATTTTTTATAGTAATTATTTTTTAAATATGATATTATATATAAGAGGATTGATTATTTATGGAAGATAAAAAGAAAAAAGTAACTAAAAAAAATGTCAATATTGATGAAGTAACAAAAAAAATAAATAAAAAAACATCTGAGATTAAAAAAAATATTAAAGAAGATATTAAAGAAGAAAAAAAAGTTGAAACTAAAAACAATTTTGGTGTTTTTGAATATACAATTTTAATTGTTATTGTTGCTTTAATATTTTCTTTAGCTGGTTATTTTATAGGAAAACGAGCTAATTTTGGCACTGAAGATTATTCTACAGCAACAAAAGAAATACAAAAATTTATCGAAGAATATAATTATGTCTTAGAAAATTATTATGGTGATATCGATAAAGATGAATTAATTACTAATGCTATTAAAGGAATGTTAAGTTCATTAGATGAATATTCTGGTTTTGTTGGAGAAGAATCAAATAATTTTTCAATAACTTTAAAAGGAGAGTATGAAGGATTAGGTATTGGTGTAGTAAATAATTCAAATAACGATATTATTATATCAACTATTTACCCAAATAGTCCTGCTTCAAAAGCTGGGTTAAAAGAAAATGATAAAGTAATAAAATTTAATGATACTGATGTAAGTGGCATGTCTACTTCTGATTTGGTTGATAAAATATCAAATACAGAAAACATTAAATTAACTGTTTTAAGAGATGAAGAAGAATTAACTTTTGAATTAAAAAAAGATAAAATTGTTATTGAATCTGTTCATTCTGAAATGAAGGAAAATAATATTGGTTATATTAAAGTTGACATATTTGCTGAAAATACATATTCACAATTTAAAGAAGCTTTAGAATCATTAGAAAATAATGGTATGAAAAGTTTAATAATTGATTTAAGAGGAAATAGTGGTGGACATTTAACTGCTGTTGAAGATATGTTAAGTTTATTTATGAATAATAAACATATTATATATCAAACCGAAGATAAAAATGGTGTTGAAAAAGTATATTCTAGTGGTAATAAAGATAAAGAATATAAAATAGTTATTTTACAAGATTTAGGAAGTGCTTCTGCTAGTGAAATTATGGCAAGTTCATTAAAAGAACAATTAGGAGCTTACATAATAGGTAAAACTAGTTATGGAAAAGGAACAGTTCAAAGTTTACAAAATGTTACAGGTATTGGTCAATATAAAGTAACAACTAAAAAATGGTTAACATCAAATGGTGAATGGATTAATGAAAAAGGTATTGTTCCTGATTTAGAAGTTTCATTGACTTCTGATTATATTCAAAATCCTACCTTAGAAAATGATGCACAATATCAAGCGGCAATAAAATATTTAAATGAAAATGCTTAGGCATTTTTTTTAATGTGTGAGTTTTTGTGATTTTTTACGTGTAATAAGTGATTAAGAAAGGAGTGTTTTAATGAATGGATCATATAATTATTATCGTTTTTTACAAGGTGATGAAGATGGCTTGGTAGAAATAATTAGAGAATATAAAGATGGATTGATATTTTATTTAAATACTTTTACTAATGATATTTTTGTTGCTGAAGAACTTGCTATGGACACTTTTGTAAAAATTGGAATAAAAAAATTAAAAAATAAAAAATATGCGTCATTTAAAACTTGGTTATATACTATTGGAAAAAATATTGCTATTGATTATTTAAGAAAAAATTCTAAAAAAAATATTCCGCTTGATGACAAAAATATTTTTAGTGAATCAATTTTAGAAACTGTTCTAAAAGATGAAAGAAAAATTATCATTCACAAAGCTATGAATAATTTAAAGATGGAATATAAGCAAGTATTATGGCTAGCTTACTTTGAAAAATTTAGTAATAAAGAAATATCTATAATTATGAAGAAAAAAGTACATAATGTTGAGACACTTTTATATCGTGCTAAAAAATCATTAAAAAAAGAATTAGAAATGGAGGAATATTTTTATGAGAACTTATAAGGAAATGGCCGATGAAGTATTGTATCGAATAAAAAAAGAAAAAATAAAACGAAGAAAATATCTAATTGTTTCTTTGTCTATAATATTTATTTTACCAATATTTACATTTTTATTAGTTAATCAAAATTCATATATTAATGACAAATTTTTAGAAAATTCTGTGATAATAACCAATTATAAAACTGATTTAGATCAATCTTATACACCGCCTAAAAATGGTGAATATTATTGTTTAACAGAAGTAAATGAAGCAAGAAAAAAGTATATAGATAAAAATGTTAGTTATTTATTGAATATTAATTTATTTAAAGAAAACAATGGTGAATATGTTGACATTAAAGAAGAAGAATATATACAAGAATTAAAAAGATTATCAGATGAAGGTTATAAATTTTATAAAGTATATTATTGGTTATATAATGATTCTAAAACAGAAAAAATATATTATCCAATAATTATGATAAAATTAACAGAAGATCAATTACAAAAGTTTAAAGCAAGTGACAATTATGGTTATACCTTTAGATTTATAACAAATGAAGATTATTCGTCAATAGAATTTAATGAAAACAATGTTATTAGTAGTTTTGATGCCTATTATGAATAATTTAAATGCATTTTGTTTTAAAAATATATTGTAATAATTTATTTTATTTTATATAATATTAATGGTGATATAAATGGAATATAAAGTTACAATGAAAGATGAATATGATACTATTGAATTAGCACAAAATTTAGAATCTGAAAAGTTTCCTAATATGATTATTTGTTTAAATGGTGAATTAGGAAGCGGGAAAACTTTATTTACAAAAGGATTCGCTAAAGCATTAGGAATTAAAGATAATATTACAAGCCCTACTTTTTCAATTATAAAAGAGTATTCTGGAGAATTACCACTTTATCATATGGATGTTTATAGATTAGATGGTAATACTAGTGGAGTTAATATTGAAGAGTATTACACTAAAGGTGGAGTAGTTATAATTGAATGGGCTGATACCATTAAAGATATTTTACCTAAAGAAAGATTAGATATTAAAATTAAAGTATTAGATGAAAATAAAAGAGTTTTAATTATTACTCCTTATGGTAAACAATATGAAGAATTATGTGAGGCAGTATTATGAAATATCTTTTTATAGATACTTGTTCAAATTGTTTAATTATAAGTACAATTATTAATAATAAACTTGATTATTTTTTTATTGATAAAAATAATAATGATACATCTTCTAAAGTCATGAAAGTTTTAAAAGAAGCAGTTTGTGATATAAATACTGTGGATAAAATATTTGTTGTTAACGGTCCAGGTTCTTTTACTGGTATTAGAGTAGGTGTAACAATTGCAAAAACAATTGGTTTTTGTTTAAATATACCAATTATTAAATTAAGTGAATTAGAATTATTAGCTACTACTAAAACAGATACTAAATATAATGTTTCGTTAATTGATGCTAGACGTGGATATGTTTATTCAGGAATTTATGATAAAGATTTAAATTGTTATTTAGAAGATCAACATATTTTATTAAATGATATAAAATATCCTGATAGTTATACAGTAATTGATAATTATGATAATATTGATTTACTTAAAATAATTAAAAAGCATGAATTTGATGAACCAATAAATCCACATGATTTAAAACCTAATTATTTAAAAAGAACTGAAGCTGAAGAAAAATTAGATGATAAAAGAAGTTAATGATATAAATTATTTAAATAATTTAAGTGATTATAAAATAACTTTAAATCCTTTCAATAAAATAATAGGATATTATATCGATAATAAAATAGTTGGATTTTTAGATTATAGTGTGATGTATGAAAAAATAGAAATAAATTATATATTTGTTATTAACGAATATAGAAGAAGAAATATTGCCTATAATTTAATAAAGTATGTAATAGATAACTATGAATTTGATAATATCACATTAGAAGTAAATATAAATAATATAGGAGCAATTAATTTATATAAAAAATTAGGATTTAAAGTTATTAGTATTAGGAAAAATTATTATGATGGAGTAGATGGATATTTGATGGAGGTGAAACATGACTATTTTAGCAATTGAATCATCTTGTGATGAAACAAGTATGAGTATAATTAAAGATGGTACTATTGATTTAGGAACTGTTATATTATCACAAATTGATATTCATAAATTATATGGGGGAGTAGTTCCTGAAATAGCAAGTCGTTCTCATGTTGAAAGTATAACTATTGTTTTAGAAGAAGTATTAAATAAAGCTAACATGAAAATTGAGGATATTGATGCAATTGCTGTAACTTATGGTCCAGGATTGATTGGTTCTTTATTAGTAGGCTTATTAGCAGCTAAAACAATTTCTTATATTTACAATAAACCATTAATCCCAGTTCATCATATTGCTGGGCATATATATGCTAATAACTTAGTTAATAGGCTAGAATTTCCTCTTATTGCTTTAGTTGTTAGCGGAGGTCATACTGAATTAATATATATGGAAGAAGATTATTCTTTTAAAAGAATTGGTGGCACATTAGATGATGCTGTTGGTGAATGTTATGATAAAGTAGCTAGAGTATTAGATATTCCTTATCCAGGTGGACCTAGTATTGATAAAATGGCTAAATTAGGTAAAGATACTTATAAATTACCACTTCCTTTAAATGATGATTCATATGATTTTAGTTTTAGTGGTATCAAATCTGCTGTTATTAATTTAAATCACAATGAATTACAAAAAGGAAATACTATTAGAAAAGAAGATTTAGCTTGTTCATTTCAAAATAGAGTAGTTGAAATATTAACTAAAAAAACAATGAAAGCATTAAAAGAATATAATGTTAAAAATTTGATTGTTGCTGGTGGTGTCGCAGCTAATAGTGGAATTAGATCTTCTTTAGAACAAGAATGTAATAAAAATAATATAAAATTAACTGTACCACCAATTTTATATTGTACAGATAATGCGGCAATGATTGGAGCAGCAGGATATTATGCTTGTCAAAAAGGAATAACTGCTGATATAAATTTAAATGCCAAAGCAAATTGTGAGTTAGGAGAGAATATATGAGAAATGTAGGAACAATTGTAAGAGGTATTAGAACCCCTATTATTAAAGAAAATGATGATTTAGCTAGTATTGTAGTAGATTCAGTTATGAATGCTAGTATAAGTGAAAATTTTGAAATATTAGATAAAGATGTTATAGCTGTAACTGAAGCAGTAGTTGGTATTGCTCAAGGTAATTATTGTACAGTTGATGATATTGCTACAGATATTAAGAAAAAATTTAAAACTAATCATATTGGAATTGTTTTTCCTATTTTAAGTAGAAATAGATTTTCAATGATTTTAAAAGGTATAGCACGAGGATGTAATAAAATAACTATGTTATTAAGTTATCCAGCAGATGAAGTTGGTAACCATTTATTTGATGAAAAATTTTTAAGACAATATGATATAAATCCTTATGTAGATGTATTGTCATATGAAAAATATAATGAATTATTTAAAAATGAAGTTCATACATTTACAGGAATTAATTATGTAGACTTTTATAAAGAATTAGTTGAAAGTGAAAATTGTGAAATTGATTTTGTTTTTGCTAATGATCCAAAAGTTATATACAATTATGTTGATGAAGCATTAGCTTGTGATATTCATACTAGATTTGAAACAAAAAGATTATTAAATTGTTTAGGTCTAGATGATATTTTAAATGAATCAGTAAACGGTTCAGGCTTTAATAGTAAATATGGATTATTAGGTTCTAATAAATCAACTGATGAAAAATTAAAATTATTTCCTAATAACTGTGAACAATTGGTTTTAGATATTCAAAAAATGATTAAAGAGAAAACTAATAAAAATGTTGAAGTTATGATATATGGTGATGGTGCATTTAAAGATCCAGTAGGTAAAATTTGGGAATTAGCTGATCCTGTTGTTTCACCATTTTATACTGATGGATTAAAAGGAACTCCTAATGAAATTAAATTAAAATATGTATCTGATAATAAATTTGCTAATTTAAGAGGTAGTGAATTACAAGAAGCAATGCGAAACGAAATTAAAAATAAAGAAAAGGATTTAAAAGGAAAAAACATCACTTTAGGTACAACACCAAGACAAATAACTGATTTATTAGGTTCACTTTGTGATTTAACAAGCGGATCAGGAGATAAAGGAACACCTGTTGTCTTAGTTCAAAGATATTTTAGTAATTATGCTGATGAATAAAATAATTAGTTATATTTCTAATTATTTTTTTACATATGTTAAACATTTTTATTTGCTTTAAAGTAGTTTAATTGATATAATATTTTTAGAAAGTAGATGATTATATGGATATGATAAAATATGAATTACAATATTATGATAATTTATTGAATTCAAAACATCAATTAAATGCAGAATTAAAAGATGTTCAATCTTTATTAAACAAAGTAACTAATTCTATAACAGAGCTTCAAAAAAGTAGTTTAACAGAAGAAGAAGTTGTACAATTAGCTGAATATGAAAAACAAAAAATAGAACTTTTGACAAGATTAAATGAAATTGCTCAAAGTTTTAATTCTATAAATCAAGAAATAGGAGCATATAATGTAGAAAAAATTGAAGAAGCTAAAGAACTTATTAGTACAGTAGTTGAATTTTCAAAAATATCTGAAGAAATAAAAACTGCAGAAAAATTATCTAAAAAATCTAATAGTCCTAAAATTATATTAGAAAATGCAGAAGGTAGAAAAAAAGAAATAGCTGAAGAATTAGTAGATGACTATAAAATATTAATAACAAAGAAAAAAGAATTAATGAATGAGCAAAGGTTAGCTTATAAAAAATTAAATGATATGCCTTCTTTAAAAGAACAAAAAGAAGTTTTACAACAAATAGAAAAATCAGAACAAGTTGTTTCCTCAACTGAATCAGTAGAAGAAGTTGATTATTTTGAAAAACTTTCTTTAGAAGAACAAATAGATGAAACTAAAAAAAGAATTGATAGAATAATAAAAACTGGAGAATTACCAAATCAAGGTAAGAAAAAAATTATAAATTACAATGGTCAAAAATATAGCATTCCAAAAGTTTATTGTGGTAAATTTAGTGAAACAATTGGATTATTAAGAAAATTAGAACAACAACAATTAGAGAAAAACAATCAACAAGAAGTAGAAACTGTATCTTCATTGTCAGATATGTTGGAAGTGAAAAATGAATCTCAGCCTACAGTTTCTGAACAACATCCGGTAGAAAAATCTGAAGAATTGTCCGCAATTATTACTAAAAAAAGAAAAGTTCCTAATATTAAAGAAATTATAAAGCAACGTTGGAAGCCTGTAATTGCTGCTGCTTTAGCTCTTACAATGTCTGCAACAATGTTTGTTGCATGTTTATCAAAAAAAGGAGCAGAACAAATCAATAATTATAATAATGTTCAAACAGTTGTTGAAACTAATGATATAGATGAATTTATTAATGAAAATACACTAGAAGATAAATTGAATATTTCTTTAGATAATGAAACTTCAGTCGATAATTTTATTAATATAGGTACTATAGTTTCTGTAAATGAGAATGCTCCAATATATAATAATATGTATGATGCCACTAATGGATCAAATCAACTTAACCAAATGTATCCTGGAAACAATATGAGTGTTTTAGGAATTGTATTTAACGTTAATAATAACTTAGTATTTGTAACTGATGCAAATCAAATTGATGAATTAAAAAATATGGGGTGCGAGATTACATCTTATGCAGTAAGTCTTGATGGGAATAATATTACAGGATTTTATAATGCTGATGATATTAATGTTAATACTTTAGAAGGAGAAAAAACTTTATGATGGGTTGTGTAAAGAACGATATAATAACTTTAAAGGATAAATTTGAAGAAAAAGAATATATTATTGCTGAAATATTAGAAATAGATGATAAAAAGTATTTTTATTTAATAGAAACTAATGAAAATAATGAAATACTAGAAGATCATCAAATTGTTGAATATATTGAAAAACAATCAGGTATAAAAAAAATAGATGACATTAATTTATTTAATGAATTAAAAGAATTATTCATTCCTATGTTGGAACAAGATTATGTTAATGAATAGACTATGTCTATTTTTTAATTTGCTATTACAAATAAAATATTAATTAAATTCTATATATAAGAATGAGATATTATTAATTGATAAAAATATCTCAAAACAATGAGTATAATATTTATTATTTAGGAGGTTTGTATGACAAAAATAAATAAGATATATGAATTTGAATTAGAAAGTGGTAAAGTAATAAAAAGTGATAATCAACAATATTTATTACTACTACCAGAATTATTAGATAAAAATTTTAGTACAATAACTAATTATTATAAAAATATATATTATAATGGTTATTGTATACTTTTAGAACGTTTGTCAAAATTAAAAGATAATAATAATTTTTATTATAGTATTAAATTGGGTAAAACATATTTAAAAAATATTGTAACAAATAAATTAAATGAAAGCACAAAAAAAATAAAAGAGTTTACAAATATGAATTATTTTTTTGCTTATGATATAATATCTGGGAAAATATTTAAAGTAAAAAAAATTAAAAAATTATATCAAATAAGAAAAGATAATAAAACTATATTATTAGATACATCTGAAATAGAAGATGTTAAAAAATTTGTAAAGTAAAAGGTTATTAAAACAATAACTTTTTTGTTTGTCTATATTGTAATAAAATATGATTAAATAATTGAAAAATGTGATAAAATATTAAATGTTAGAGGTGTTTTTTATGAATAAAATTATTATTAAGGGTGCAAGAGAAAATAATTTAAAAAATATAGATATTGAATTACCTAAAAATAAATTGATTGTTATGACTGGTGTTTCAGGAAGTGGTAAAAGTAGTTTAGCTTTTGATACTATTTATGCGGAAGGTCAAAGAAGATATGTTGAAAGTCTATCAGCTTATGCTAGACAGTTTTTAGGTGGAACTGAAAAACCGGATGTTGATAGTATTGAAGGATTAAGTCCTGCTATTAGTATTGATCAAAAGACGACTAATAAAAATCCAAGAAGTACAGTTGGAACAATAACTGAAATATATGATTATTTAAGATTATTATATGCAAGAATTGGTATACCTTATTGTCCTATTCATAAAAAACCAATCACTAGTCAAAGTATTGAAGAAATGACTAACCAAATAATGGAATTGGAATTAAATACAAAAATAAAAGTTTTAAGTCCTGTTGTTTATGGTGAAAAAGGTACTCATAAAGATTTATTAGAAAATTTAGTTAAAGATGGTTATGTAAGAGCTATAATTGATAATGAAGAGCATGAATTAAGTGAAGAAATAAATTTAGAAAAAAATAAAAAACATTTTATTGAAGTTATAATTGATAGATTAATTATAAAAGAAGATATAAGAAGTAGATTATATGAGTCTATTGAACTTGCTTCTAAATTAAGTAAAGGTAAAGTTGTCATTGATGTTGTTGGTGGAGACAAAATAATTATGAGTGAAAATTATGCTTGTCCTGAATGTGATTTCTCATTACCTGAACTAGAACCGAGAATGTTTAGTTTTAATTCACCATATGGTGCATGTGATGAATGTAAAGGATTAGGTATAAAATTAAAAATTGATGAAGATTTAATTATACCTAATAAAGATTTAAGTATCAATGAAGGTGCTATTGTATCTTTGAATTTAGATGATGAAAATAGTATTTATTCTACACAAATGAATACTTTAGCTAAATTTTATGATATAGATTTAAATGTTCCAGTTAAAGATTTAGACAGAAAAAAATTAGATATTATTTTATATGGATCTAAAGATATGTTAGAGTTTAAATATACTTCTAAGAATGGTAATACAAGAAATAGTAAAGATTATTTTGAAGGTATTATTACTAATTTGGAAAGAAGATATGTGGAAACTAAAAGTAATTGGATAAGAGAATGGATAGAAAATTATATGACCGAATCAGTTTGTCCAAAATGTAAAGGTGCTAGATTATCTGATTCAGTATTATCAGTATTAATAAATAAAAAGAATATTTATGAATTAACTAAATTAAGTATTAAAGATTTAAAAGAATTTTTATCTAATTTAAAATTAAATAAAGAACAAACTAAAATATCAGAATTAATTATTAAAGAGATATTATCTAGATTGACATTTTTAATTAATGTTGGATTAGAGTATTTAACTTTAAATAGATCAGCTGGTACATTATCTGGTGGTGAAGCAGGAAGAATTAGATTAGCCACCCAAATTGGTTCAAGATTAACAGGTGTTTTATATGTTTTAGATGAACCAAGTATCGGATTACATCAAAGAGATAATACAAGATTAATTAATTCATTATTAGAAATGCGTGATTTGGGTAATACTTTAATTGTTGTTGAACACGATACAGATACTATGTTAGCAAGTGATTATTTAGTTGATATAGGTCCTTTAGCTGGATTACATGGTGGAGAAGTAGTCGCTTGTGGAACACCTAAAGAAGTTATGGCAAATCCTAATAGTATTACAGGTAGATTTTTATCTGGAAAAGAAAAAATAGAAGTACCTTCTAAGAGAAGAAAAGGTAATAAAAAATATTTAGAGATTAAAGGTGCTAAAGAAAATAATTTAAAAAATATCAATGTTAAAATACCTTTAAACACATTTACTTGCGTAACTGGTGTTTCAGGAAGTGGTAAATCAACTTTAATAAATGAGATATTATATAAAGCTGTTGCAAGTAATTTATATAAATTTAAAGAAAAACCAGGACAATATAAAGAAATAAAAGGATTAGAAAATATTGATAAAGTAATTGATATATCACAAGCACCTATTGGTAGAACGCCAAGAAGTAATCCTGCAACATATACTGGCGTATTTGATGATATAAGAGATGTATTTACGCAAACTAAAGAAGCTAAAATAAGAGGTTATGATAAAGGAAGATTTTCATTTAATGTTAAAGGTGGAAGATGTGAAGCTTGTTGGGGCGATGGTGTTAAAAAGATAGAAATGCATTTCTTACCAGATGTTTATGTACCATGTGAAGTATGTCACGGAACAAGATATAATAAAGAAACTTTGGATATTAAATATAAAGGTAAAAGTATTTATGATGTTTTAGAGATGCGAGTAGAAGAAGCTTATGAATTTTTTGAAAATGTTCCTAAAGTAAAAGCTAAACTACAAATGTTAATGGATGTAGGATTATCTTATGTTAAATTAGGTCAAAGTGCACCTACTTTATCAGGTGGTGAAGCAGCTAGAGTAAAATTAGCTAAAGAATTACAAAAGAAACCTACTGGCAAAAGTTTATTTATTTTAGATGAACCAAGTACAGGTTTACATAGTTATGATATCAAAAAATTGTTAACTATTTTACAAAAGATAGTTGATAATGGTGATACAGTATTAGTAATAGAACATAACTTAGATATTATTAAAGTAGCAGATTATATCATAGATTTAGGTCCTGAAGGTGGAGATATGGGTGGTAATGTAGTAGCCTGTGGTACTCCTGAAGAAATTGTTAAAGTTAAAGAAAGTTATACTGGACAATTTTTAAAACCATATTTGGAGAAATAATATGATAAAAGAAAAATCTTGTGGAACAATAATTATCGATGATGATAAAGTATTAATAATAAAACAAAAACAAGGATTTTATGGTTTTCCTAAAGGACATATGGAAAAAAATGAAACGGAAGTAGAAACTGCTATAAGAGAAACAAAAGAAGAAACTAATATAGATGTTTTAATTGATGAAACAAAAAGATATTCATTGAATTATGTTATTGATAATAAAATAGATAAAGAAGTAGTTTATTATTTAGCTAAACCACTTAATAAAAATATTATAAAGCAAGAATCAGAAATAAATGATATATTATGGGTGGATATTGATAAAGTAATAGATATATTAACATTTGATAATTTGAAAGAATTATGGAAAAAAGTTTTGAAAGAAATAAAGAAATTTTAATTTTTTAAAACTTTTTTCTTTTTTTTGCAGGAATTTGTTCTACTTTTGTCGTATATAACTAGTAGGAGGTGATAAAATGAAAAAGATTTTATGGTTAATATTTTTATGTTTGATTATTAATAAAGTAGATGCTAAGGTATATTATTCTGAATATTCAAAATTTAGTCCGTTTCAAGAAGAAGAAGTAACTTCATCTGATACTATTGATGTAATTAAAGAAGAAAGATATTTATGGTATAAAAATGTTGAAACTATAGGAGATTATAAGTTATACAATGATACTGATAATTTTAGTGATGATTGTTATTTAACTGAATTTACTGATTGGGATAATAAAAAAATAGATAATGTTGGTTATATCTATGAAGAAAGAAATACTTACAACTATACAATGGCAAAAGGAGTTCGTTATATTCATTTATATAATCTACAAGGTAGTTATGGTTCTTTTAGAATCCCAGAATTAGATATTAAATATAAGGATAAATCAATAAATTATACTTATACATGTGAAGGTTGTTTGGAAGGATTTGATGATTATATCCATAATGGAATATATGAAGAAAATAAATCTTATATTGCTAATGGTGGATCTTTAATAATTGATCTAGGAAAAGAATATCCAATTCATTTAATTGATGTTGTATTTTATATTTTTGATTTAGGAAATAGTGATAAATTATATACTATAGGCTATTCTACTGATAAAAACAATTTATTATATTCTAAACAATATAATTTACAATTTGCTGATGAATATTGGAAGAATGCAGTTAAAAGAGTACATAATACTGATGAAATAAGTACTAGCGTTTGGCAATATAATGAAATTTATTCAGGATTAAGAAATAATGATTTTGTAATTAATAAGGAAAGTATCAAACAATATAGATATCAAGAAAAATGGTGTAAAGTTTATGAAATATCTAAAGAATATTCTGATTACTCTAAAGACCCAATTGGTGATTATAATAATAAATTAGAAGATAGTTTAAAATATTTTTATAGTTATCGAACCAGGGATAAATTAGATTTAGATATAAAAGAAATAACAGAAATAAATTTTGATTTAAATAATTTTATTATATCTAGTAGCGATGAAGTTAAAATAAATAGTAATATTAATTGGAATAAAAATGGTATTTATGATATTTCGTTTCAAGTAAATGGCTTAATAGTAAATGAAAAAGTAAAATTAAATATAGAAGCTAATACTATTGAAGAATTAAAAGAACTAATAGATAAACTAAAAAAAGATTATGAAAATAAAATCAAAGAATTAGAAGAACAATTAAATAATTGTAAGTTAGATAAAGAATGCTTAAATAAAAAAATAATTGAATTAAATAATTTAGTTAAGCAATATGAAGAAGAGATATCTAATTTAAATAATATAATTTTAAATTATCAAAATAAAATTAATAGTTTAGAAAATTTAAATAATATATATTTAGATAAAATAAAAGAATTAGAAGATGATATTAAAAATTTAAATAGTGGTATTGGAAATATAACAAAAGAAAAAGAAGAACAATTAAATAATTTATCTTCTGAACTAAATAATTATAAAGAAGTTAATAATGATTTAAAGAATGAACTAGCAAATACTAAAATGCCTAAATTTATGCTTAAAATAGGATCATTAGATAATAAAGTTATTATAATTATTTTTTTACTTCTTATTTATATAGCATATTTAATCGGAAAAAAGTCGAATAAAAAATAGGTCTAGTTTTGTCGAATATGTATAATTTTAAAAAAAGTTGTGCTAAATTATTATGGAAGGTGATAGCTTGTTAGATATTAATTTAGAATTTTGTAAAGGAATTTTATTTATTAGATTAAAAGGTGTTCTTAATAAAAATACTGTAGATAAATTAAAAGAAGAAGTTAACAATTTAGTAAAAGAAAATGGTATTAGAAATTTAGTTTTTAATATAAGTGAATTAGAATCTATTGATTGTTATGGCATTAATGCTTTACTTAATAATTATGAATTATGTAAAATAAATCATGGTCAAAGTTTAGTTTGTGGCATAAATAATAATTTGGTAAAACATAGAATAAACAACAGTAGATTATTAAAATATATGTATGAGACGTCTGATGAATTAAGTGCGGTGAATGTAATTAATTTATAGGAGGACTAAATGGAAGAGCTAATATTAGAAAATAAGAATTTAATTTATTCAATAACAAGATATTTTGAAAAGTATTCAAACAAAGAAGATTTGTTTCAAGCAGGTTGTATTGGTATAATTATGGCTTATAAAAATTATAACCCAGATATGAATGTTAAATTTACAACTTATGCTTATCCTTATATTTTAGGTGAAATGAAGAAATTAGTTAGAGAGGATAAAACAGTAAAAGTTAGTAGAAGTATTCAATTACTCAATTTAAAAATTGAGAAAGCTAATATTTTATTAACTCAAAAGTTAATGAGAACTCCAACTATTTTAGAATTATCTGATTTTTTAGAAATACCTATTCATATGATAGAAGAAGCTATAAATAGTAGTAAACCTATTTATAGTATTGATGAACCATTAAATGATGAAGGTAAAGAATTAACTTTACAAGATACGATAGGAAAAATGGATAATATTGATGATTTATTACTTTTAAAAGAAGAATTATCTAAACTTAATCCTTTTGAGCAAGAATTAATTAGTAAACGTTATATGGATGATTTAACACAACAGCAAACAGCTTATGAACTTGGAATAAGTCAAGTTCAAGTATCTCGAGGAGAACAAAAAATATTAACCAAATTAAAATCGAAACTAGTTGCTTAAACTAGTTTTTTTGTATAAAAAAAATATATTTCTACATAATAACCTTAGGAGGAATTTTATGGAAGAAAATAAATACAAAAGATTAGTAGCAAAGCATACACCTAAGGAAAATGTTTTAAATAATGCATTAATTGCTTTTATAATAGGTGGATTTATGGGATTATTAGGTCAATTTTTAACAGATATTTATTCTTATATTTTTAATATTTCTACTAGTGATGGAACTATGTTAATGATTGTTACTTTAGTGTTTTTAGGTTGTTTATTTACTTGTTTTGGTTTTTTTGATAAGTTAGTTCATTTTGCTAGATGTGGATTGATTATACCAATTACTGGTTTTGCACACGCAATGATGAGTGCTTCTTTAGAATATCGTAAAGAAGGATTTGTAACAGGTATAGGAGCAAACATGTTTAAATTGGCTGGTTCGGTAATTGTATTTGGAGTTGTTAGTGCATATGTATTTGGATTTTTAAGATTAATAATTGGAGGTTAAATATGACTTTTAAATATAATAATGTTTATATAAACGATACTGCTACAATAACTGGACCTTATGAAGCTAATGGCCCATTATCCAAATATTTTGATAAAAGTTATAATGATTTATATTTTAATACAAAATCATGGGAACTAGCAGAAATAAAATTAATAGAAGAGTCAATTGATATTTTGTTAAATAAAATAGGTAAAACTAAATTTGATGTTGATGTATTAGTATCAGGTGATTTATTAAATCAGATTGTTGCTACTAATTATGCAGCTTCTAGTTTAGATATTCCTTTAATTGGAATATATGGTGCTTGTTCGACTAGTGTTTTAGGATTAATTATTGCTTCTAATATGATTGAAGCTAAACAAATTAAAAATGCAATAACATCAACTTCTTCACATAATAATGCAGCTGAGAAACAATTTAGATATCCCGTTGAATATGGTGGACCAAAAAGAAAAACAACTACATTTACCTCTACTGGTGGGGCTTCAGCTTATCTATCGAGTAATAAAAAAGGAATTAGAGTTGAAAGTGCTACCCTAGGAACAGTAGTTGATTTAGGGGTAACAGATGTGTATCATATGGGAGCAGTAATGGCACCAGCAGCAGCTAAAGTAATATATGATCATTTAAGAGAAACAAAAAGAGAAATAGGTTATTATGATTTGATTTTAACTGGTGATTTAGGTAGATATGGTAAAGATATTCTAAAAGATTATATGTTGACTGAATATAATATAGAATTAAAAAATTACGATGATTGTGGTTCAATGATTTATGATATAGAAAAACAACCAGTTTATGCAGGAGCGAGTGGACCTGCTTGTGCTCCTTTAGTTACATATGGATATGTATTTGATAAAATGTATAAAAAAGAAATAAAAAGAGTTTTATTAGTTGCTACTGGAGCTTTAATGAATACAACGATGGTCAATAATAAAAGTACGATACCAAGTATTGCTCATGCAATAAGTATGGAGGTGGTAGAATGATTTATTTAAATTCATTTTTATTCTGTGGAATTGTTTGTTTAATAGGACAATTAATATTAGACAATACCAAATTAACGCCAGGACATATAACTACTATATTTGTTGTATTAGGATGCTTTTTAGATGTATTTAATATATATGATAAAATTATATTATGGGCTGGAGCTGGTGCTTGTGTACCTATTACTAGTTTTGGTCATTTATTAATTCATGGAGCAATGGTATCTAGTGTAGATTTAGGTTATATGGGATTAATGAGTGGTATGTTTAATTTAACTGCATCTGGTATTACAGCTGCAATTGTATTTTCATTTATATTTTCTTTAATATTTAAACCAAAAGATTAAAAAAACAACTTATCTGTTGTTTTCTTTTTTTAATCTTAAACTTTTACAATAATTAATGTAACCATTGTAATCTGGATTATTGCTATCTAATAAAAGCAAATCATAAATAGCTTTTAATTTTTCTTTATCATTAATACCTAAATCAAATGCATTAATGATTAAATTTATAAAAATTCTTTTTTCTATATCAGTAGTCTGATTTCCTACTATAGCATAAGTTTTTACTAAATTTTTTAATGCTGGTTCTTCGGTAAATTCCCCAACTATCTGCATACCTTCACATTCAATAGGTGCTGTAATTATATAGCATTTATAATTTGATGAATAAAATACAATAGTTTTTTTGTTTTCTAATTTAATAAATTTCTTCTTTTCTTCTTCTAATAATTTTTTAATTTCTGGTTTAATATCAATATATTTCATATTTATTCCTTCTTTCAGGTTAAATATTATACACAATTTATTAAATTAATCAATATATTTAAAAAATTTTAAAGAAAAACTTGCTTTATTAATAAAAATATAGTACAATCTATATGTAGCGTTTTTGGAGTAGTACTCAAGAGGCTGAAGAGGCGCCCCTGCTAAGGGTGTAGGTCGGGTAACCGGCGCGAAGGTTCAAATCCTTTCTACTCCGCCATTTAAAAAATTGAACATTGATAACTTATCAATGTTTTTTTGTGTTATAATATTTATAGGTGGTAGAATGAAAAAAGTTTTTTTGTTAATTCCAATTGTAATATTAATATTTTTAAGTATAGTTTATTACTATTCTATAAAATGTGATGAATTAGTAGTTGTTGAAGATAGTTTAGTTATGGAACAAAAGGAAATAGAAAAAGAATTTGAAAGTAATGGTTATACTATTGATAATCCAAATGTTATTTTAAATCTTTATGAAATTTCACCTTTGACTGCTTTGGTTATTTTTGAAACTGATGAAGAAGTGGAGCCTACAGTTATTATTAATGGTAAAGATGAAAATACAACTTTTACTAATACTTTTGAATCTAATACAGTTCATTATTTGCCTATATATGGATTATATCCAGATTATAATAATGAAATAATTATAAAGTATGGTGATATATCAAAAACAATATATATAAAAACAGATAAGTTACCTGATGATTTTATTTTGCCTACTAATGTAGTATCTAATAAATCTAAATTAGATAATGAATTATATTTCTTTTCACCATCTAGTAAGGGTTATGTATGTGCTTATGATGTTAATGGTGATGTAAGATGGTATTTGACTGAAAATTTTACATGGAACATTAATAGACTAGAAAATGGTAATTTATTAATAAGTACTGAAAGATTAGTTAATCCACCATATTACACGACTGGTTTATATGAAATGAATTTATTAGGTAAAATATATACTGAATTTAAATTAGAAGGTGGATATCACCATGATTATTTTGAATTAGAAAATGGTAATTTATTAGTTGCATCTGATAATTTTGTTGATGGTACAGTAGAAGATTATATTGTAGAATTGGATAGAAATACCGGTAATATAGTTAAAAAATTTAATTTAAAAGATATATTGAATGTTAATGATGGTAAATCTGAAAATTGGACAGATTATGATTGGTTTCATAATAATTCTGTTTGGTATGATAAAAATACTAATTCAATTACACTATCAGGTAGACATCAAGATGCTGTAATAAATATCGATTATGATAGTGGAAAGTTAAATTGGATAATAGGTGATCCAACTAATTGGAGTAGTGAATATCAACAATATTTCTTTAAACCAATCGGTGATTTTGAGTGGCAATGGAGTCAACATGCTGCTATGATAACTCCTGAAGGATATGTGTTTATTTTTGATAATGGTAATAATAAATCAAAAATAAAAGAAGAATATGTACCTGCTACTGATAGTTATTCAAGAGGGGTTATGTATAAAATAGATACTACTAATATGACTATTGAACAAGTATGGCAATATGGTAAAGAAAGAGGAAGTTCTTATTATTCACCTTATATATCAGATGTTGATTATATTGATACTAATCATTATATAGTACATTCTGGTGGTATATCATATAAAGATGGTATTGTTCAAAATCAACCTGCTGGATTAGCTGGTTCTGATACATTAAAAAGCATAACAACCGAACTATTAAATGATGAAGTTATATTTGAAATAGAATTACCAACCAATAATTATCGTGTTGAAAAAATGCCATTATATAGTGGTAGTTATGAGATAAAAGATGCTGAAGTTTTAGGTAGTTTAGGAGAAACTGAAGTAGATAAAACTTTAGCGCTAATATTTAATGCAAAAGAAATAGATGCTGAATATAAATCTCATAATATAACGTTTACAAAAGAATCCGATAGATTAGTTGTTAATGGAACGTTTAAAAAAGGAACTAATGTTGAAATAATTTTATATCAAAATTTAGTTGCTTATAAATATGAATGGCGTATAAGTAAAACACCTTATACAGCAATGTGTGTGGATATCTTTAATCAAAAAGAAGATGAATCTGGTTTAAATACTAATAGATATATCAATAGTGAAGGATTAAAAGGTAGATATAATATATTTATTAAAATAGATGATAAATTATATAAGACAAATAATTATGTAGAATTTTAGGTGAGAAAATGAAAAAAATATTTATTATTTTATTGTTACTTATTTCAGTTGGATGCAGCAAACAAGAAAACATAAATAATGAAAACAATGATCAATTAGAAAACAATGAAATAATTGAAAATGAAAATAATGATTCACAAATAAGTGAAGGGCCAATTAATGTTTATTTATTTTGGGGTGATGGTTGTAGTGCTTGTGCAAATTTAAAAGAATATTTTAATAATTTAGATAGTAGTTATGATAAATATTTTAATTTAGTACAATATGAAGTATGGAATAATAAAGAAAATAGTGAATTGATGTATGAAGTAGGCGATTTTTTAAATCAAACTTATTATGCTGTTCCATTTTTGGTAGTAGGTGATGAAGTAATAGTTGGTTTTAGTGAATCAAAACAAGAATATATTTTAGATAGGATAATTGAAGAATATAATAATAATAGATATGATGTAATGAAAAACTTCAAAGATTAAACTTTGAAGTTTTATTCATATTTAAATGTAAATGATACATCAACTTTAATTGATTTATCTTTACTAATTTCTTCATATGATTTACCTAATTTATTTTCTAATTCTTCTAAAGAAATATAATTATCTAATACAGGAAGTGAGTAAATATCATATTTTATCAAATATCTTGAATATATATCAGTTTGTTCTTCACGATAACTTTTATTAGAATCATCAACATAACTTACATCTTTAAATACTGTCCAATTGGTGTATGATAGAGTATCAGTATCTTTATAATTATAACCAATTGGTTTAGTAGAACTATAACCACTATAAATTCTTTTAGTATTTCCATTATACCATTTCCATACATCATCATAATATGTATACATAGTAGCAGAACTTTCAAATTCTTTTTCATATTCACTACCAGGTGAATTAGGCGTATATTCACCATTGTTCCAATAAACTTTAGTTTCACCATCTAAATAATACCAACGATATCCTGTAGTTGATCTAATATGACGATAATCAAAAGTTTCAGGATAATCTAGACTCCATGGTGTTTCTTCTGTTTTTGATTTTGTGGCTTCGTCTTTATAAGTATATCCACTAGGTTTTGTTGAACTATAATCACTATATTTTATATTGTTTTTATACCATTTCCATCTTTTATCACGATAGCTATAATAAGTTTTTGTTTCTCTTACATATTCTGTTATAACTGCATTTTTAGGTATAACAGGTAATTTTTTACTATCTAGTGGTAATAAAACACCATTAGTTTCTTCAGTACTTATATCTTCACTTGGATACCAATTAGACCATTTTGAATTATAAGAATCTACTTCAAAATAATTAAATAAAGTTGTTACTTCGACATTTTTAGAACTATCGAATTCTCCTTCTTTAGTAAAATCTTTAGTTGTACAATATGAAGCATCATCTAATTTAACTGTTTTGACATATTCATCATTGTATTTGGTATAGGTAATAGAACCAGTTAAAGCATAATCTTTAAATACAATTGGTTCGTTTAAATCTGATAATTTAATAGTTATACTATCACCATTTAAAATTGGTAATAAATTATTATCACTTAAATAGCTATCAGATTTTGATAAAATATCATTTCTTAAATTATTACATGTTCTAGTTCTAGAACCATTAATTATACTAGTAATAATAAAGTATAATACTAATATAACAAATATTATAATTAAGAAACCTTTAATATTTTTTTTAGCTAAATTACCAATTTTGATTTTGGAAAGTAATTCCTTTACTTTTTCCATAACTCCACCTCTACAATATTATAGCATAATTATTAATTATAAATAAAGTGTATTTTTAAAAATAAAAGCATAAAATGAAGTAGGTGGTAGTTATGTCAAAAAAAGAAGAATTTAAAGAATTTGTAAAAAAAAATCCTAAATTAGTAAAATATGTTAGAAGTGGTGAAAGTAATTGGCAAAAATTTTATGAAATTTACGATTTATATGGTGAAGATAATGAAGCATGGAAAGAATATTTAGGAGTTGCTACTGCAGCTACAACAGTGGGGGCATTAGATGCTTTAAGCTGGTTAAAAAATATTAATTTAGATAGTGTGCAATCTGGGGTTGCTAATATTCAAAAAATGTTAGGAATGGTTCAAGAATTAACAACTAAAGAAGAAAAACCAAATCAAGAATACAAGCCTAGACCAATTTATAAACATTTTGAGGATTAATGAGTATAGATATTCAATTTAAAATAAAAAACAATAAAAATTATATTAGATTTTTAAGAGAAAATTCTAATTGGTATAAATATTTAAATAGGGATTCTAATAATTTTAAATATTTTGAAGAAGAAGTAAAAACAGTTTATCGATTAAGACCAAGTGACAAAATAAGTAGAGTAGTTGATACTGTTTCAATGATTCAAACTTTATTAACAAAATAAAAAAATGCTTAAAAAGCATTTTAATAATTGATTTCGTTGATACGAATGATAGGATTTTCTAAATAAAAAACATCCTCTTCTTCTTTTTCTTCTTCAACTTCGTCATTTAATTTGATATTAGCTAGTATAACAGCTGAATCAACATCTAAATTATATTGAAATTCATAATTACTCATAATAATTCCCCCTGAGTGCGTTATATACTAACACATCTTTTTTATTTTGTCAAATTTATGATTTAAAATAATAAAATTAAATAGGTGAGATTAATGAATTTAAGAAATTATATACTAGAAAGTGATTTTAAAATAATTTATTTAACTAATAAATTAAATATAGTAAATTATAATGATATATCTCATTTTGATAGTAATAAAATAATAATTAATTATAATGATGGCAGTGTTTTAATAAGTGGTAAAAGTTTAGTTGTTTCTAAATTATTAAAAGATGAATTATTGATTGAAGGAAGTATTAATAAAATAGAATTTAGGTGATTGCATGACAAGTAAAATTAAATTAAATGTAAAAGGAAAAAATATCGAAAGATTTATAAAAAGATTAAAATCTAACAATATTGATTTATTAAAAATAGAATATATAAAATATAATAAAATTAACATAATTATTTATAAAAAAGATTATGAAAAATTATTAGAATTAAAAACTATTTATGATGTTAATATAAAAGATATTTATGGTATAATTAAAATTAGAGAAGTTATTAACATATATAAATATTTAATTCTTTTTATTGCTATAGGTATTGTGCTTCTAATATTTTTAAGTAATGTTATATTTAATGTTGAAGTTATTCATAATGATAAAGATTTAAGAAATTTAATTTTAAATGAATTAGAAAATTATAATATAAAAAAGTATAAGTTAAAAAAAAATTATGATGAAATTCAAGCAATTAAAAATGATATATTAACTAAATATCAAGACAAAATAGAATGGTTAGAAATTGAAGAACAAGGTACTAGTTATATAATTAGAGTTGAACCTAGAATTATACCAAATAACGAAGTAAGTTATGAAAAACAAAATGTTGTAGCTGGCAAAAGTGCAGTTATAAAAAAAATAATTGCTAAAAGTGGCGAAGTTGTAAAAGAACTTAATACTTATGTTAATAAAGGCGATATTATAATATCTGGTAATATTTATTTAAATGAAGAAGTAAAAGATATAGTTAAAGCTGATGGTATAGTTTATGGTGAAGTTTGGTATAATGTTAAAGTAGAGTATCCTTACATTTATAGTGAAATAAAAGAAAAAAACAATTATCAAGATGTTTATGTGTTAAAAATATTTGATAAAGAATTTGAATTTACTTTTAATAAATTTAAGGATAAAAAAATTGAAGAAAATATTATATTACAAAATAATATATTACCTATATATTTAGTTAAACAAAGACAACAAGAATTAGAAACAATTTCTTTACTTTTAACTAGCGATGAAGCTAAAGATAAAGCTATAGAAGAAGCAATAAAAAAAATGAATGAAAAATTAGATGGTGATGAAAAAATAATCGATTATAAAGTATTAAATTTTAATGTAGAAGAAGATAAAGTAATATTAGATGTATTTTTTACAGTTTATGAAAATATTACAGGTTATAGTAAAATTGAAGAAAAGATAGAAGGTGAATGATGTTTTCTAATAGTATAAAAGAAATTTTATTAGATATATGGCCAAGTTTAATTATTTGTTTTATAATTATAACATCTTTAAGGATAACTTATTTAATAAAATATAAAGTTAAATTTATATTTTATAAAGAAATATTAATGTTAGGCTTTATTATGTATGTAATAGCTTTATTTGAAGTTGTAACTTTTCAAGATGTTAGTTGGTCTAGTTCTAATTTTATACCATTTAAAGAAATGTTAAGATATGAATTTGGAACCAAATTATTTTTTAAAAATGTTGTTGGTAATATGATCATGTTTATACCTTTTGGATTTTTTATATCATATTTTTTAAAGTTAAAAAAAATATATTCAGTATTTATATTAACTTTATTAACATCTATTACCATTGAAACAACGCAATTATTAATTGGACGAGTATTTGATATAGATGATATATTTTTGAATATAATTGGAGGATTATTTGGATATTTTATATTTAAAATTATTTACAAGATTAAATTCTTGAAAAAAGAGTCTATTTATAATATAATTATTAGTGTTATATTAATATTAATTATATTATATTTGTTAGGGGTGTTTTATGTTTGAAATTATTAATGAAACAAATGAAGATATTAAAGAAATAGAAAATATTAATGAATTGTTAAATTTTGTAATTAAAAAAGAAAATTTAGAAAATTGTTTATTTAATGTTATTATTGTGGATAATGATTATATCCACAAATTAAATAAAGAATATCGTGGTATTGATAGACCAACAGATGTTATTAGTTTTGCTTTAGAAGATGAAGTAGATGATGTTAAATTAGACTTTAGAGTTTTAGGAGATATTTATATTTCATTAGATAAAACATATGAACAAGCTAAATTATATAACCATTCTTTTTTAAGAGAATTATCTTTTTTAACTATTCATGGATTATTACATTTATTAGGTTATGATCATATGGTCAAAGAAGATGAAGAGGCAATGTTTAAAAAACAAGATGAATTATTAAATGAATTTGGAATTGTGAGGTAAGATATGAAAAGTGGGTTTGTAAGTTTAATAGGACGACCAAATGTTGGAAAAAGTACTTTATTAAATAGTATAATTGGCAAAAAAGTTGCAATCACATCGGATAAACCTCAAACAACAAGAAATATCATTGAAGGAATATACAATGATTCTGATACACAAATAGTATTTGTTGATACACCAGGAATTCATAAACCTAAATATAAACTAGGTAAATATTTAAATAAGCAAGCTTATTATAGTATTGATGATGTTGATGTAGTAGTTTTTTTAGTTGATGCAAGTGATAAATTAGGTAAAGGAGATTTATATATAATTGAAAAATTAAAAGAGATAGATAAACCTGTCATCTTAATTTTAAATAAAATAGATAAAATAAAAAAAGAACAAATTTTATTAAAAATAGATGAATATAAAGATTTATATCATTTTAAAGAAATAATACCTTTATCAGCTTTGAAAAAAGATAATATTAAAACTTTATTAGAAGTTTTAAATAAATATTTGCCAGATAATATTAAATATTTTGATGATGATGTATATACTAATAAAAAATTAGAATTTTTAATATCAGAAATAGTAAGAGAAAAAGTATTTAATTTAACAAATGAAGAAGTTCCACATTCAGTTACATGTATAGTTGAACAAATAAAAAAAGAAAAAAATAATTATAGTATTAATGTTGCAATTATAGTTGACCGAGATTCTCTTAAAAAAATTATAATAGGTAAACAAGGATCTATGATTAAAGAAATAGGAATAGAAGCAAGAAAAGATTTAGAAGAATTATTAGATAAAAAAGTTTATTTAGAGTTGTTTGTTAAAACAATTAAAAATTGGCGTGATAAAGAAAAATATTTACAAGAATTTGGATTTAAAGATTTTTTAGAATAATTGAATAAAATTTAAATTAGATAAACACAATATTAATGGAGATGATAAATATGAAAAAAGAAATATTGTGGCAACTATTTAAAAAAACGGGGAAAATTGAATATTACTTAAAATACAAAAAAGAAGGTGACTAGTTTGGAAGTTGTAGTAGGTGGTATATATAAACATTTTAAAGGCAAATTATATAAAGTAATTAATATTGGTTATGATAGTGAAACAAATAATGATAAATTTCCTAAAAAGTTAGTAATATATGAAGCATTATATGATGATCATAAAATTTGGGTAAGACCATATGATATGTTTATATCTAAAGTAGATAAAGACAAATATCCTGATGTTTTACAAGAATATCGTTTTGAGTTGATCGATAATGACTGAAGTAGAAGGTATAATATTAAGTACTCAGGATTATGGAGAAACAAGTAAAATATTAAATGTTATAACTAAGCAATATGGAATAATTGGTGTTATTGCTAAAGGATGCAAAAGTTTAAAAAGTAATTTAAGAAGTGTAACTGATAAACTAACTTATGGAAAATTTTATATTTATTATAAAAAAGATAAATTATCAACTTTATCTAGTTTTGATATAATAGATAATTTTAAAAATATAAAAAAGGATATATCCAAAATAAGTTATGCAACATACTTATTAGAATTAACTGGACAAGTTATTAAACATAGTATGAAATTTGAAGTATATGATTTATTAATTAATGGTTTAATAAAAATAAATGAAGGTTATGATTCTTTAGTTATTATGAATATTTTAGAACTTAAATATCTAGATTATTTAGGCGTTATGCCAATATTGGATAGATGTTGTAAGTGTGGAAGTACCTTAATTAAGACCTTATCTAATGATGGTTATATTTGTAATAAATGTTATACTAATGAAAGAATAGTATCAGAAAAAACAATTAAATTATTAAGAATGTATTATTATGTTGATATATCTAAAATAACTAAATTAGAAGTAAGTAAACAAGCTAAAAATGAGATAAATATATTTTTAGATGAGTATTATGAAAGATATACAGGATTATATCTAAAAAGCAAAAAATTTATTAAGAACCTGGGTAAAATAACATGTTAGGGTATAAAGCATTTGATGAAAATTTAATTAATAGATATGGCACAAAATTAGAACTAGAAAAAGAGTATACAATAGATGGTGATATAAAATTTGGAAGCAATGGCTTTCATTTTTGTACTTATTTAGAAGATACTCTAAGATATGTTGATGGTACAAATGCTGTTATAGCAATAGTTGAATCATTAGGTGATTTACAAAAATATGATGATGAATATAATGGATACTATGATATGTTTGTAACTAACAAAATTAAAATTATAAAAGTTTTAACTAAAGAAGATATTTTCAATTATATGTTTAAGCTACCTGAATTTAGAATTATTAGATTAATAAGTTCTTATTTTCAATTTAGTGAAGAAGATTTACAATTGTTAGAAATGTTATATCTAAATAATGATAATATAATTAAAGCTATAAAATATTATCAAAGAAATGATATGGATGCTTATAAAATATTATAATTAATATTATATAATTATTTTTGTGTTAATTTAAATAATAAATCAACTACAAAAATAAAAAGTTTTATTTAAATATTGTTTAAATTTATAAAGTATGTTATTATATTAACAGCGTTGATGAAGAAGGAGTAATTAAAGTAGTTATTTATAGAGAGAATGTGGTTGGTGAAAACATTTAATAATCTTTAATGAAGTAGTCTTTGGAGCTAAAGGTGACGCGTTATAGTCTTTGAGTATAAATTAAGGTGGTACCACGTTCAATCACGTCCTTATCAGGAGGTGATTTTTTAATGGAGTGATTATATGAATATAGAAAAAGCAAAAAATATATTTAAGAAATATGTTGATAATTATAATTTTGATAATGAAAAAATTAAATTAAAGTATTATCATTCATTACGAGTCTCAAAATTGTGCAAAGATATAGCAGTTTCTTTAAATTTAAATGAAGAAGGTATAAAAGTAGCTGAACTATTAGGATTATTACACGATTTTGGACGTTTTGAACAAATTAAAATATATAATACATTTGATGATCAAAAAAGTGTTGATCATGCCGTATTAGGTGTTGAAGAATTAGAAAAATTTGGTTTTAATAAATTTGTTGATGATAAAGATATTCAAAATTTAATTAAAAAAGCAATCTTAAATCATAATAAAACATTTATAGAAAAAGGTTTAAGTGATAAAGAAATATTGTTTTGTCAAATTATAAGAGACGCTGATAAAATCGATATATTTTATATTTATCAAGATAAAAATTATGTTTCGACTGATGAATATATAAATGATAAAATATTTAATCGAATAATAAATTGTAAAGTAGATTTTGAAACTTGCAGTAATCTTTTAGAAAAATATGTTATCGAAGTTGCTATGATTTATGATATTAATTTTTTATGGTCATATAAATATTTATACGATAAAAACTATATTTTAAATATAATTGATAAAATAATAAGCACAAACAAACAAGAAGGAAGATTATTATTAATAAAAGATAAAATTATAAATTATTTAAAAATTAAGGAGGAATTATGTTAGATACAAAATATAATCATTTAGAAGTAGAAAATAAATATGAAGATTGGAAAAATAAAGGATATTTTAGTAGTGGTGATTTATCAAAAAAACCATATTGTATAGTTATTCCACCACCTAATGTAACAGGTAAATTGCATTTAGGTCATGCTTGGAATACTACTTTACAAGATATTATAATTAGATATAAAAGAATGCAAGGTTATGATGCTTTATGGTTACCTGGTATGGATCATGCTGGTATTGCTACTCAAGCAAAAGTAGATAATAAATTAAAAGAAATGGGCATTAATCCAAGAAGTTTAGATAGAGATGAATGGCTTAAATATGCTTGGGAATGGAAAGAAGAATATGCAGATAATATTCATAAACAATGGGCTAAATTAGGTTTGTCATTGGATTATAATAAAGAAAGATTTACTTTGGATGAAGGATTATCTCATGCTGTAAAAAAAGTATTTATTGATTTATATAATGAAGGTTTAATTTATAGAGGAGAAAGAATTATAAATTGGGATCCTAAAGCAATGACGGCATTATCTAATGAGGAAGTTATTTATAAGGAAGTAGAAGGTGCATTTTATCATATAAAATATTTTATTGAAAATAGTGATGAATATTTAGAAGTAGCAACAACAAGACCAGAAACTTTATTTGGCGATACAGCTGTTGCAGTTAATCCTAATGATGAAAGATATAAAAAATATATTGGTAAAAATGTAGTACTTCCTATTGTTAATAAATTAATTCCTATCGTTGGTGATGAACATGCTGATCCAGAATTCGGAACTGGTGTAGTTAAAATAACTCCTGCTCATGATCCTAATGATTTTGAAGTTGGTAATAGACATAATTTAGAAAGAATTGTTGTTATGAATAAAGATGCAACAATGAATGAAAATGCTATAGGATATACAGGTTTAGATAGATTTGAATGTCGAAATAAATTAGTAGAAGATTTAAAAGAAAAAGATTTATTAATAAAAATAGAAAAGATGAAACATTCAGTAGGTCATTCTGAAAGAACTGATGTTATGGTAGAACCTTATTTATCAAAACAATGGTTTGTTAAGATGCGTCCTTTAGCAGATAGAGTGTTAGATAATCAAAAAAACAAAGATACTAAAGTTAATTTTGTACCTGCTAGATTTGAAAAAATTATGAATCACTGGATGGAAATAACTTATGATTGGTGTATTTCAAGACAATTATGGTGGGGACATCAAATACCAGCTTATTATAAAGGTGATGAAGTATATGTAGGTTATGAAGCACCTAGTGATGAATGGGTACAAGATTCAGATGTGTTAGATACTTGGTTTTCATCAGCTTTGTGGCCTTTTAGTACATTAGGTTGGCCAGATACAGATATATCAAGATATTATCCAAATAATTGTTTAGTAACAGGTTATGATATTATTCCATTCTGGGTTAATAGAATGACTTTCCAAGGATTACATTTTACTGATAAAAGGCCATTTAAAGATTGCTTGATTCATGGCTTAATTAGAGATAAACAAGGTAGAAAAATGAGTAAATCTTTAGGTAATGGTGTCGATCCTATGGATGTTATTGCAGAATATGGATGTGATTCATTAAGATTTTATTTATCAACATCTACTGCTAATGGTACTGATTTAAGATATGATACAGAAAAAGTTAAATCAACTTGGAATTTTATTAATAAATTATGGAATGCATCTCGATTTGTTTTAATGAATATTGAAGATTTTAATTACAATTTAGATAATTTATCAGTAAGTGATAAATGGATATTAAATAAAATGAATAATTTAATTAATAAAGTGACAAAATATATGGACAAATATGAATTTAATACTGTTGGATCATTATTATATAGTTTCGTTTGGGATGATTTTTGTGATTGGTATATTGAATTATCAAAAGCTTCTATGAATGATACAACAAAAACAGTATTATTAATAGTTTTAACTAATATATTAAAATTATTACATCCATTTATGCCATTTGTAACAGAAGAAATATATTTGAAATTACCAATTCATGATGAATCAATTATGATAAGTGATTATCCAAAATATGATAAAAAATTTAAATTTGATAGTAATTTAGATTTGTTAATTGAATTAATTAAAAAAATAAGAAAAGTTAAATTAGATAATAATTTAGGTAAAGATTATTTAATTGTAAGTAATAATGAATTTATATTAGAAAATAAAAATTTATTAAGTAAAATGCTTAAAAATGAAAATATTTTAACTAATTATAATGGAGATTATAATAAAATAGATATTAATTTTGATAATGATATTGTTTCTATTTATTATGATGGTAGTTTAACTGAAGAAGAAAAACAATTATTAATTAAAGAAAAAGATAGATTAATTAACTCTATTGAAAGAAGAAAAAAATTATTATCTAATCAAGGATATATTAATAAAGCACCTAAACAAATAGTTGAAAATGAAAAAAATAGTTTACTTAAAGATGAAAAAGATTTAGAATTGATAATTGAAAAACTAAAATAACTTATAAGGAAACACTTATAAGTTTTTATAGTGACATTTATAGTGACATTTATAGTGACATATGTTATAATTTATATGGAGGTTAAAACATTATGATAGGATTATTAGAGGACAAAAGAACAGAGTTTAAAGTGAAGATTACAGATAGTCTTGAAAGAGAAGTTATTGCATTTTTAAATACGGATGGTGGTAATATATTTATTGGTGTTGATGATAAAGGAAATATTCAGGGAAATTTAGGAAATATAGATTTATTGCAAAGAACAATAAAGGATAGATTAAAGGATAATATTATGCCTTCAACATTAGGACTATTTGATGTTGTTGTAAATGAAAAAGATGGAAAAAAGTATATACAAATTGTTATAGCAAAAGGAAATGAAAGACCATATTATTTAAGAGGTATGGGTATGAATCCAGATAGTTGTTTTATTAGAATTGGGTCTTCAGTTGAAAGTATGAATAGCGAAACAATTCTTAGTTTATTTTCTAAAAGAACAAGAAATTCGTTAAAAAACATCAAATCGCCTAAACAAGATTTAGAATTTAAAACATTGAAAATTTATTACCAAGAAAGTGGTTATGAGATAAATGACAACTTTTTAAAAAAATTAGATTTATATGATGATAATAATGAATTTAATTATATAGCATATTTACTTTCAGACAACAATAATATTTCTGTTCAATTTGCAAAATATGAAGGAGATGATGTTTATAATTTAATAGAAAATGAAGATTTTGGTTTTTGTTCATTAATAAAAATAACAGATAATATTTTGAACAAAATTATGTTAGAAAATAAAACTTATACCAAAATTGAAACTCCAACTAGAAAAGAAATAAAGATGTATGATTATAGTGCTGTAAAGGAACTAATAACAAATGCTTTAGTTCATAATGATTGGTGTAATGGATATTCTCCAAAGTTTGAAATGTTCAGTAATAAATTAGTTATTTCATCTAACGGTGGAATTCAAGAAGGAATATCACAAGAAGAATTTTTAGAAGGTTTTTCTAATCCTAGAAATCCCGAATTGATGAGAATTTTTAGAGATTTAAATTTTGTTGAGCAACTTGGCACAGGAATACAAAGAGTTTTAAAAACATATAATAAAAATATATTTGAATTTTTTCCTAATCATATACGTGTGACAGTACCATTTAATAAAAATGAATTTAAAGAAAATTTAGTTTCTTCAACTAATATCATAACGCAAAATCTTAATAATCTTCAAAAGTCTATTATAAAACTTATTATGGATAAGCCTGATATTACACAAGAAGAACTAGCAAGATTATTAGATGTAAATAAAAGAACAATAATAAGAAATTTTAAAGTTTTACTTGATGAAAAATATATAGAAAGAGTTGGAGCAAACAAGAATGGATATTGGAAAATAAACAATTTATAAAAAATATAAATTTATTAAAAATGTAAGTATAGAATTTTTGGCGTGTAGTAAAATTTTATAAAAATAGATATTAATTTTGATAATGATATTGTTTCTATTTATTATGATGGTAGTTTAACCGAAGAAGAAAAACAATTATTAATTAAAGAAAAAGATAGATTAATTAACTCTATTGAAAGAAGAAAAAAATTATTATCTAATCAAGGATATATTAATAAAGCACCTAAACAAATAGTTGAAAATGAAAAGAATAGTTTACTTAAAGATGAAAAAGATTTAGAATTGATAATTGAAAAATTAAAATAGTTCACATATTTTACCTAATTTTGCTCAAAATATAGGTAAAAGGTGGTGAAATTGATGAAAAAAGGTTTTACATTAATCGAGTTGTTAGCTGTAATTGTTATTTTAGCAATTGTAGCTTTAATTGCAACACCAATTATATTAGATGTTGTAGAAGATGCTCGTAAAAGTGCTGCTGCATCTGAAGCTAATATGATTGTAAGTGGAATTAATACTTTTTGTGCTACTGCTGAAATGAAAGCTCAAATTGATGATGAGTATACTGATATATGTGCCGATGGTGTAACAACAAGTGAAGTACCAAATATGGTAAGTATGGGTAATGCTACATTAGAAGGAAATCCTACATATGAAGGCGGAAGAGTAACTGCAATTACTGTTATAAGTAATAATTATAAAGTTGTTATGACTGGAGGAGTATGGGCAGATCCAACAAAGTCAGAATAATATTTTGACTTTTTTCATTTAATTTACATAATTAATTGACTTAAATAAAAAAACAAGGTATAATGTAAATAGTTAGAAAAGTAAGGTGGTGAGATTAATGAAAAAAGGTTTTACTTTAATCGAATTGTTAGCAGTTATTATCATTTTAGCAATCGTAGCTTTAATCGCAACACCTATTATTTTAGATGTTGTAGAAGATGCTAGAAAATCAGCTGCTAAATCAGAAACTAGTATGATTTTAAGTGGTATTCAAAGTTACTGTGCTACTGAAGAAATGAAAGTTCAAATGAATACTTTAGAAGGACAACCTAAATGTTCTGGTAAATCTACAATTACTAAAGCAGATGTAGCAAAAATGGTAAATTTAGGAAATGCTGATGTAACTGATGTAACTGTGTCAGATGGAAAATATTCTTTCTCTGTACTTTCAAATGGTTACAAATATGTTGTTTCAGGTAGTGTAATTCCAGAATCTGGAACTAAAACTACTGCACTTCAATAGTAAAAATAAAATTGCTTCACAATTTGTGAAGCTTTTTTAATATAAAGGAGTTTTATTATGAAAAAACAGTTGTTAGCTTTCTTATTACCTTTTGGTTGCTTATTTATTTTATTTATAATAAATGGTTTTATATTTGGTGAAAACTCTATTTTATATAGCGATTCACAATATCAGTATTATCAAACATTTATTTATTTAAAACAATTATTAAATAATCATTCATTGTATTCTTTTCAAATTGGATTAGGTAGTTCAATGATAGCAACCATTGCTTATTATTTAAGTTCAATAACTAATTTATTTGTTTGTTTTTTTGATAATATTGAATTATTTTTAATCATAACAGTGTTAATTAAAATAAGTTTATGTGGATTAACTATGTATAACTATTTAAAATATAATTATAAAAGTAAATATATATTTATTTTTTCTACTGCATATGCTTTATCTTTTTATAGTTTAGCAAATTATTTTCAATTTATGTGGTTAGATGCGTATTTTTTAAGTCCGTTGTTATTATTAGGTATTGATAAAATAATTAAAGAAAAAAAATATTTATTATATGGAGTTACTTTATTTTTAATTATATTGTCTAATTATTATATGGGATATATGTGTTGTTTATTTGCTTTATTATATTTTATATATAAATATTTATTAAGTAATAAAGATAAAAGAAGTATTAAAATATTTATAATAGTTTCCATCTTATTTGGTTTAATGACTATGTTTATACATATACCTAATTTATTAGAATTATTTAAAATAGAAAGAGATAGTGCTAAAGACTATTTGTTTAATACAGATATACTGGGCATATTATCTAAATTATTTGTTGGTTCTAATGTTGAAGGTGGTATACTAAACTATCATCACCCATATCTTTATATTGGAATATTTAATATAATTTTATTATTATTTTACTTTGTTAATAAAAAAATAAATAAAAAAGAAAAAATATTATCAAGTATATTTATTTTAATCTTAATTTTAAATATAGTTTTTGTACCTTTTGATAATTTTTGGCATGCACTTTCATCTCCAATTGGTTACAACTTTAGGTACGTATATTTATTTAATATATTTATAATTAGTATTTGTTTTAAGTCATTTATTAATATAAAAGATATAGATAAAATTTGGTATTATATATCATTTTTAATATTTTTATTGATAAGTGAATTAGTAATTTTAAGAGATATAATGAATTATATTAATATTTATATCAGTGTTATATTATTTTTAATATATTTGATTATTTTTAAAAGTAATAATAAAGATATAAAAATATTATTTATTATTTTAGCTATATCTGAATTATTTTTTAATGGATATACAATATTTGAAAGGTATGAATTTTCAACAAAAACCTATTTAAATAATATTTATTTAGAAAAAGAAAATATTTTAGATGATATTAATGATAATTCCTTTTATCGTTTAGAATTTTTTAATAGGTTTGGTTTTAATGATCCGTTGACTTATGGTTATTATGGCGCTAGTGGATGGTTTTCTAGTGCGTATTTAAATAAAGATTTTTATGATAAAATAGTATATAATACAAATAATAATATGCTTGGTTATAATAATTATTTAGTATTAGATAGTTTATTTAATATTAAATATGTTGTTTCGTTAAATGAACTAAAACATTATGATTTAATTAGTACTAACAAAATATCAGCTTATTCAGAATCTTTTTATGGAATGGATTATTATGATAGCTATTTGTATAAAAATCAATACAGTTTAAGCTTAGGTTATATGGTATCTAATAAAATAAAAGAAAATTTTGAATGTAATAATCCTTTTGATTGTCAAAATAAAATAATTAATAATATGACAAATACAAATAATAAAGTTTATTATGAACAAATTTTAGATGAAGATTTTAAATTAAAAAATCAAGATTTTTATTTGTTGCCAAATATAAATAATTTTAACAACAATCAAAATTATCAACTTTGTGTAAATTTTAAATGTTTTAAATTAGAAGATAATGTTAATCGCAGTTTATTTTTTGAAAATAATTTTGATAGTATTGAAATAACAAAAGAAAATATTAATGATATTTATTTAGCGTACTTCAATTTTGATGAATTTATAAATAAATATAATATTTTAAAAAATAATCAATTAAATATAACTAGTTTTAAAGAAAATTATATTAAAGGTAATATTAATGTTGATGATAATAATGTCTTATTTTTAAGCATTCCTTATGATAATGGATTTAAAATATTAGTTGATAACAAAGAAGTTGATTATTATAAAGTTATTGATAATTTTATTGGACTAGATTTGGAAAAAGGTTATCACGATATAGAAATTATTTATGAAGTAAAAGGATTTAAGTTAGGATTATTTGTAAGTTTATTATCATTAATTACATTTATACTTATAAGAAAACACTTATAAGTTTTTTCTTGTAAATATATATTTTTTAATATATAATATTATTGGTGATTAGACATGAAACAAGAAAACATCCGAAATTTTTCTATTATTGCTCATATAGATCATGGTAAAAGTACTTTAGCTGATAGAATATTAGAAGTAACTGGTGCGATTACTGATAGAGAAAAACAAGATCAATTATTAGATAACATGGATTTAGAAAGAGAAAGAGGAATAACAATTAAGTTAAATGCGGTTCAATTAAAATATAAAGATTATGTGTTGCATTTAATTGATACACCTGGGCATGTTGATTTTAATTATGAAGTATCAAGATCATTAGCTGCTTGTGAAGGCGCTATATTAGTCGTTGATGCTGCTCAAGGAATTGAAGCTCAAACTTTAGCTAATCTTTATTTAGCTTTAGATTCTAATTTAACTATTATTCCAGTTATCAATAAAATAGATTTACCTAATGCTGATATAGAAAAAGTAACTAAAGAATTAGAAGAAACATTAGGTTTTAATAAAAATGAAATTATTTTAACTTCTGCAAAAAATGGAATTGGTATAAAAGAATTAGTTGAAGAGATAGTAAATAAAGTACCAAGTCCAAAAGGAGATATAAATAAACCATTACAAGCATTAATATTTGATAGTTTTTATGATGCATATCGTGGTGTTGTAGTATTAATTAGAATAGTAAATGGTAAAGTAAAAGTAGGAGATAGAATAAAATTAATGGCTACTAATAAGATAGAAGAAGTAGTTGAATTAGGTGTTAATACTCCTAAAGAAGTTAAAAAAACAGAGTTAGTAGCTGGTGAAGTTGGGTATTTATGTGCTTCAATTAAAGATATATCTGATATAAAAGTAGGAGATACAATTACTTTAGAAAGTAATCCTGCTAGTGATATATTACCTGGTTATAAGCCAATGAAGCCGATGGTATTTTCAGGAATATATCCAATTGAAACATCAAAATATCCTGATTTAAGAGAAGCATTAGAAAAATTAAAATTAAATGATGCATCACTTGAATTTACGCCAGAAACATCTAAAGCATTAGGTTTTGGATTTAGATGTGGCTTTTTAGGATTATTACATTTAGAAATAATTAAAGAAAGAATTGAAAGAGAGTTTAATATCAACTTAATTGTTACTAGTCCATCAGTTATATATGAAGTAGAATTAACTGATAATACAATTATTAATATAGATAGTCCAAGTAAAATGCCTGATAAAGTTAGAATTAAAGATATAAAAGAACCTTATATTAGAACTTCCATTTTCGTGCCTTCTAATTACATTGGACCTATAATGGAATTGTGTCAAGATAAAAGAGGTAATTATATATCAATGGAATATATTGATAAAACAAGAGTTAATATTCATTATGAAATACCATTATCAGAAATAGTTTATGATTTTTTTGATAGGTTAAAAAGTATTTCTAAAGGTTATGCTTCATTTGATTATGAATTGATAGGCTATAAATCAAGTGATTTAGTTAAGATGGATATATTATTAAATGGTGAAGTAGTAGATGCTTTAAGTGTCATAGTTCATAAAGATTTTGCTTATAAACGAGGTAAAAATATTGTTGAAACATTAAGAAAAATGATTCCAAGACAACAATTTGAGGTTCCTGTTCAAGCAAGTATTAGTAATAAAGTAATAGCAAGAGAAACTATTAAGGCTGTAAGAAAAGATGTTTTAGCTAAGTGTTATGGTGGAGATGTTTCAAGAAAAAGAAAATTATTAGAAAAACAAAAAGAAGGTAAAAAAAGAATGAAAATGGTGGGTAGAGTAGAAATTCCTGAAGAAGCCTTCTTAGCTGTTTTAAAAGTTGATGAAGATTGACAAATATAAAAATAAGCGTATAATATCGTTTTCAAGGGGGGAAACAAATATGATTAAACATATTGAAGTTTATGCTCGAACATTAAGAGAGGCGAATTATATACTTGAAACAAGATCAACGCTTAGACAAACCGCTAAAATGTTTGGTGTAAGTAAAAGTGTTGTTCATAGAGATATTAAAATTATATTAGCAGAGTGTGATAAAATTTTATATGATCAAGTTCAATTAATATTAAAAGAAAATATAAACTTGGGCCAAATTAAAGGTGGCGAAAGTACTAAACAAAAACACTTAAAAAAATAAGTGTTTTTTGTTATAATAAATGTGGTGATTTTATGTCAATTTATATTCATATTCCATTTTGTAGTAATATTTGTTCTTATTGTGATTTTGCTAAATTTTATTATAATTCTAATTGGGTAGATAATTATTTATTATCTTTGGAAACAGAAATCAAACTAAATTATAAAGGAGAAGTAGTTGATACTATTTATATAGGTGGTGGAACACCAACAGTATTAAATTTAAATCAATTAGAAAAATTATTAAAATTAACTAATTTATTTAAAAAAAATAATGTTGAATTTACTGTAGAAACTAATGTCGATTTGTCATTAGACAAAATAAAATTATTAAAACAATATGGCGTTAATAGAATAAGTATTGGTGTACAAACAGTAAATCCTAAATATTTAAAATTCTTAAATAGAAATCATACTAAAGAAGAAGTTATAAATTTAATCAATTTATTAAAGCAATACAATTTCAATATTAATGTTGATTTAATATATGCAATACCAAATCAAACATTGGAAGAATTAAATGAAGATTTAGATTTTATTTTAAGTTTAGATGTTAATCATATATCAACTTATTCATTAATAATTGAACCTCATACAAAATTATATATTGATAATGTTTCTAATATTGATGAAGATTTAGATTATGAAATGTATAAATTAATTAATAAAAAGTTAAATAAATATCATCATTATGAAATAAGTAATTTTGCTAAAAAAAATTATGAATCAAAACATAATTTAGTTTATTGGAATAACTTAAATTATTATGGCTTTGGTTTAGGTGCTTCTGGTTATATAGATAATATTAGATATGATAATACAAGATCATATAATAATTATATAAATGGCGATTATGTATTAGAAAAACATGAATTAGATTTAAATGAAACTATATCTAATGAATTTATTTTAGGCTTAAGAAAAGTAGATGGTATTGATATTAATGAATTTTATAAGAAATATAATATAGAAATTACAAGCATAGATATTGTAAAACAATTGTTAAAAGAAAATAAATTGATTTTAACTGATAAATTAAAAATAAATCCTAAATATATTTATATTTCTAACACTATTTTAGTTAATTTTATTGACTTAAAAATATAATTAATATAATATTTAATATAGGTGGTAGTATGAAAGTAGAATTATTAGGAATTAATGATAAAAATAAATTAGAAGAAAGAATAAAAGTTGTTTCGGCAGCTGGCAGATTATCTAGATATAATGGAACCGCTTTTGAAATTTTAGAAAAATTTAATGATTATGAAAAAAATTTAAGTTTAATTAAGAGAATAATTAGTATGGGACATGAATCAATAACTGATCATGATTATTTAGTATTTGGTATTGAAAATGTTAGTCCAATTGTTGAACAAACAATTATTGAAGAAAGATTTTCTTCTTTTACCATAAAATCAAGAAGAGAAGTTAATTTTAGTCAAGTAGGTTATTATGTACCAACATTTAAAAATAAAAATGGAAACGTTCTTCAAAATCAAGATGAAATAAAAGAAAAATATCAAAGACATATGCAATTTTTATTTGATTCATATCAAAAATTGGTTGATTTGGGAATTCCTATGGAAGATGCAAGATTTGTTTTACCATATTCTTATCATAGTAATATTATAATGGGTGTTGATGCTCATACTTTAAAGAAAATGATTTTAGAATATACAAAAGGTACTAAAAGTAATATTCCAGAAATAAAAGAATTTGGTGAAAAATTATATGAAGTAGTAAAGGAAAATGTTCCATATTATAAAGAAATTATTGATTTATCAGTTCCTACTACTGATAAAATAAAAGAGAAATTAGATTCTATAGTAGATAAGTCATACGAAATTATTGATAAACCTATCTTAATTAATAGTTTTGAAAATATTGATCAAAATATAATAATAGCAGTACTTATAAGAAGATATCAATATTCATACGACCAAGCTTTAAAAATATACGAAGAAAAATTAAAGGATAATGTTGAATTATGTCAAGAAATAATGTATGAAATTTATAATGGTGATCAAAAAGAATTGTCACAAATTTCTTTTCAATTTCAAATTCCTATTTCTTTAGCTATTTTAACGCATATTACTAGACATAGAACTTATAATCCAATTATTCCAGATTTTGTACCAATTCATGATTTATCTAAATATAAAACACCTAAAACAGTAAATAATAAATGTTTAGAATTATATAATGAAATATTTAATAAGAATTTGGAAGTTTATCAAGAATTTAAAGAAATGGGAGTAAGAGAAGAGGATTTAGTGTATTTCCATTTAAGTGGCAATATGGTTAATATTTTAGTTAATATGGATGGTAAAACATTAGCTTGGATAACGCATTTAAGAACTTGTAATAAGGCACAATGGGAAATAAGAGATATTTTTAATGAAATAAGAAAACAAGTAAAAGATAAGTATCCTATTTATGGAACTATTTTAGGTCCTGATTGTGAAGTAAGAAAAATATGTAATGAAGGAAAAGAGTCTTGTGGAAAGATTAATGTATTGGTGAGAAAATGAGAGGTAAAATAATTGTTATTGAAGGAACTGATTGTTCAGGAAAAGAAACACAAAGTAAAAGGTTAATTGAAAGAATACCAAATTTAAAATATTTTTCATTTCCTAATTACGATTCTCCAACTGGTAAGATTGTAGGCGGCCCTTATTTAGGAAAATCTTATATATGTGATGGTTGGTTTAAAGAAGGTGCTGATGCGGTTAATCCTAAAATAGCATCTCTTTATTACGCAGCTGATAGAAAATATAATATTGATAAAATTAATCAAATGTTAGATGACGGGTACAATGTTATATTAGATAGATATGTATATTCTAATATGGCTCATCAAGGCGGCAAAATAAAAGACGCTAATGAAAGACATAAAATGTATAAATGGTTAGAACAATTAGAATTTGAATTATTAGAACTACCACAACCAGATATTAAAATATTTTTATATGTTCCATTAGAAGTCTCTATGGAAATAAGAAAAAATAGAACTGAATCTTTTGATCAACATGAATCTAATTTAGAACATTTAAAACATGCCGAAAATGCTTATTTGGAAATAGCACAGTTATATAATTTTATTAAAATAGATTGTACATTTGATAATAAAATGTTATCTATAGAAGAAATAAATGAAATTATATATCAACATATTGTAGGAAAACAAAAGACTTTGTAAAATTCAAAGTTTTTTTCATATTATTTAAATAGGTGATATCTTGAATATAATTTCTCATAGGGGATCAAATGTAAGTAAATATAAAAAAAATACGAAACAAGCATTACTAACAGCAATCAATTTAGACTTTATCGATGGAATTGAATTTGATGTAAGAATAACTAAAGATAAGAAAATAGTAATAGTTCATGATCCTATTATTAATTTAGTTAGTAATGGCAGTGGATTAGTTAAAAAATTAAAATATAAAAAATTATTAAAATATAATTTTGGTACAAAAGAAAATCCTAGTAAAATATGTTTATTAAAAGAATTACTAGACAATATAAAAAATAATAAAAAAATATTAATTGAATTAAAAGAAGAAAGCAATAATTTTAAAGAATTTGTTGATATTGTTTATAATATTATAAAAAAATATAAATTAAATATTTATATAGCAAGTTTTAATTATGAACTAATCAAATATTTTAGTAACAAATATAATAAATGTGGATTAATAATAGGTAATGGTATAAATTTAGAAAGAAAATATAATAATTTTGACTACAATATTTTAAGTTATAAACATAGGAAAATATATAATAAAAAAGAAACATTTCTATGGACAATTAATGAATATAAAGATGATTTAAATAATTATAATATTATTACTGATAACCCTTATTTATTTAAAAACTAATTGTTTGGCCGATTCAGATATTATTATAGCTTTATTATCAATAGTTAATATTTTATCGATTATTTCTTTTCTTTTTTTTCTTTTAACCATAATCATTAAAATATCTTTATTTATTAAATAAGTATTTTCTAATTTACTTATTTTTTTATATTTTTTACTTACTACAAACAACATGTTATTTCCTAACGCAATTTTTTCTTCTAATATAGATCCTATATAACTACCAATTAAAGAACCAATCGCAAATATTAATATTTTATATATATTATTATTTAGTACAACTAAACTAGTTGATATGATCCAAATAAAAGATAAGATAAAATTTAATATTGCACCTTCTATTTTTTTTCCATTTGAAACAATTATCATTCTTAAAGTTCCAATACTATTTTCTAATATTTTGCAAATAAATATATATAAATATATCATATAATTCACCATTATTAGTATGATTATTTTAAATTAAATTATTGCATTAAAATTATTTATAGTTTATAATTATCATAGGTGATGATATGAAAAAAGGTTTTACATTAGTAGAATTGATTGCTGTTATAATTATAATAGGTATTATAGCTATGATAACTTTTCCTATTGTTAACAATTCGATTCAAAAAAGCAAAGAAAAAGCTTTAGAAAGAACAATAGATAATATTATTTCTGCTTCATATAATTATAGTATTAAAAATGATTTGGGAGAATATCATTATGATAAACCATTAGATATTAAAACTTTAATAGATAGTGGATATTTGGAAGATAAAGCTATAAATCCTGTGAATAATGAAGAATTGGAGGGCTGTGTTTTATATCGATGGGATGAATCTAATAATCAGTATGAATTTAAATATGATATAGAATGTAAGTATGATACAGATCCAACAATAACTTTGTCATATGATAGTAGTTTAATTAATTCATATGGATTAGTAAAAGAAAATATGCCTGTAACATTATCAGGTAATGGAACTATAAAATATTGTATAAGTGATAAAGAATGTGAGCCAAATGAAATTGCTGGAGAAAATATGTATACTAAGTTTTTAACTAATGATGGTATAAATTATATATGTGCTTTAACTTCAAATAGTATAGGTGATAGTGAAACAAAATGTGCTAATTTTAAGATAGATAAAACTATTCCGATAATAAATAGTGTTGTAAAGACGAGCGATGAAAATACAAGTATTAGTATACAGGTTACGGCAAGCGACGCAAATGGAATACAAAAATATTATTATAGTATAAATAATGGAGAATATGTATCTACGACAAAAAATAATTATATATTTACAGGATTAGCCAAAGGAACAAATTATGTAATAAAAGTTTATGTAGAAGATAAAGCAGGAAACGTTTCTTCAATATCGCAAAACACATATAAGACAAAAAATACATTAGGAATAGCAGGAGAATATCTATTAGCAAATCCAACAACTGGATTAAATAAAACAATGCAAGGGGGATTATATAGATATCAAGGAACAACCGTTAATAATTATATTTGTTTTGGGACAAGTGATAAATCAACCTGCACAGGAAATACAGACAGATATATGTATAGAATAATTGGTATAAATTCTAACAAACAGTTAAAACTTTTAAAAAAAGAAGCATTGAATAGTGCAATGCCATGGTATGGTAATGCAACATATAACACAATATGGCCAAATTCAACAATATACTCAAATATTAATGGAAGTAGTTTTTTAAATAGTTCTACATATGTACCATCAGGTTGGAGCAGTAAAATAGCAACAACAATATGGAAATATGGAGATCATGGAAACGTAAATTTAACAGCTTCAGCATTATATTCGGTAGAAAACAGTTGGGGTAGTACAGTATCAGCAAAAATTGGACTAATGTACGCACATGATTTTTATTATGGTATGAGTGGAAATAATAATTGTTATACAAATAGAAGTGCTTGTAAATCAAGTTGGATAAACTTATCCAAAAATGACAGTGGAGCACCAAATAATGGGGAGAGAACTATGTCTAGGGCAGGATATGCTGGTGATGCTTATGCTGCATGGTATATATTGTATGACGGATGGGTTTATTGGCATGATATTAATATTTATCTTTCGATTCGTCCTGTTTTTTACTTAATATATGATGTTGAGATTATTTCTGGAACTGGAACAGCTAGTGATCCGTTTATTATTGAATAATAATTAATTAAAGTGCATATTTATATGGATATGCATTTTTTTGATAAAAATATTGAAATGTAAGACTTATTTCTGAAAAATGTAATAAAAAGCGGAAATACGTCTTTAAAGTTATATAAGTATAATTAAATTATTGCATGCCAAAATTACGGAGGTTATTTCCGTTTTTAAAACTTATTGCAGTTTTATATGTTTCCTTGCCATAAACTATTTTAACAGGTACCTGTTAAAATAGTTTATTAAATAAATCTTCATCAAATACTTTTATAAAAGCATCTTTTGGTGTATTACCATCTAATGAACGTAATGGTTTATTAAGAATAATTTTATTAATAATTACTATATCGTTATTTGAATATTTATCTATAGATTTTCCTTTTGGAAAAAATAATCTTAGTTGTTTGTTCATATTTTCAACATTAGGTTTTTGATTAGATACATATGGATCACAAAAGAACAGTTTACATCTTTCTTCTTTTGTCTTTTTAGAAAAGCAAATACCATTAATATCGGAAAAATTAGGGTCTCTATCTGTTAATATAACAGGTATTAATTTTTTAAATGCATCTATTCCTATTTTATCCTCTAAACTATCAAAAAAGTTAACAACTTTTTCAGAATTAGTATTTTTAATAATATTTAATAAAGAGAATTGCAAAATAGGTAATAAAAATGTTAAAATATTATTGTTATCTGACCTAATAGCTCCAAGAAAGTCTAGCTGCCAAACATAGATTTCTGGATGTTGATAAATATAGGCAAGATAATCAAGATAAGTATGATCAGTTCTGTCAATTTTGTTATTTTCAGAATATTCATACTTTTTATTATGTTTTCTTTTTTTATATGTAACAGCATAAGGCAAATCGATTCTTTTAGTAGTTAAATAGCCTTTATTGATATATCCATATAAAGTAGAAATAGATTTTTTAATCGTTTCATTATTTTCTACTTTAATTTGATAAATAGATTTACTATCTTCAACACCCTTTTTAATAATAGTATCTAACTGTTTAAATTCATCAGAATCAATATCAATACCTCGTCTAGAATTAATTAAATTATAATTAGCTTTTTGTTGAGCACTAGAAGCGTCATATCTATATTTAGTAAATGGACAATTATTGTATCTTTTGTTACATCCAGTACATACATAAGGCCATCTTTGAGTTCTTTTACAAGTATTTTTTAATCCAATAGAAGTTTCTATTCTATTTCTTTTAACTTCTTTTGATACACTAGTAGGATCAATTTGTAAATTTTCACCAATTATCTTCAATTTATAATTATTAGTAATTCCAGATGAAATAACTTTTCTTTGATGTTTCCATTGTTTCATTTTTTTATTCTCCTTTCCTGCAAGGAAACATAAATATATTATAACAAAACTTATTTCAGTTTTTTTATTAAAAACGGAAATCCAAATTAAATTTAACAAAAGTTTCATTTTTTAGCACTCATATATTGACAATGCTAACATATAATAGTATAATGAAATAGCAGTTAAGAAAATAGACTGCTAAAAGGTGGTGATTTATGTTAAATGATAGACAAACTAAATTACTAAAAATAATTGTAGAAGATTATGTTAAAACTGCTAGGCCAGTAAGTTCTAAAGCGATATGTGATATTTTAAATTGTTCAAGTGCAACAATAAGAAATGAAATGAGTTATTTAGAAGAAACTGGATTGTTAGAAAAAACACATATATCTTCAGGTAGAGTACCTAGTGAAAAAGGATATAGATATTATGTTGATCATATTTTAGAACCTAGAGAGTTAAATGGTGAAGATATGCTAAGATTACAAACAATTGTTAACAATTCATCATTAATGTTAGATGATTATATATCTAAAAGTATGGAAATAGTATCGGAGATGACTAATTTAACAGCAATAGTCCTAGGTAAATCTTCTAAAGATAATTGTGTTAGTAAAGTAGAAGTTGTCCCTATTAATGAACATAATTTAATTGCTATTGTTATAACAGATAAAGGTCATGTTGAACATAAAAATTTAACTATTAAAGAAAATGTATCAATGAATGATATTAAACAGACCGTAGATTTGATTAATAAAATGATTATTGGTACACAATTAAATGAAGTAGGTAAAATATTAGAGTATGAAGTAAAACCTATTATTGCTAGATATGTTAAACAACATGAAGTATTATATAATGCTTTTTATACAGCATTTACCGATTTTGCTAAAGAATCTGTTACAATGACTGGTAGAAAAAATATGTTAATGCAACCTGAATTTAATAATGCCGATAAAATAAGAGATATTATTAGTAAATTTGAAGATAAAGAAATAGTTGACAAAATTGAAGAAAACGATAATGGTATTAATATATATATTGGTAGTGAAACAGAATTTGATGATGATGTAACAATAGTTAAAATGAAATATGAAGCAAATGGTGAAGAAGGAACTATTGCTTTGGTAGGACCAAAAAGAATGGAATATGATAAAGTTGTTGCTTTATTAGAATATATTAAAGAAAATATGAAAGAAGGTAAATAAAATGGAAGAAGAAAAAAAACATCCAGAACATGAAAATCATAAACATCATGAACATAAACATGAAGAATGTAAATGTCATGAACATCATGAACACAAACATGAAGAATGCAAATGTCATGAACCTCATGAACACAAACATGAAGAATGCAAATGCCATGATCATCCAGAACCACCTCATGAAAAAAGAATTAAAGAATTAGAAGATAGTTTATTAAGAAGTAAAGCTGAATTTATAAATTATCGTAAAAGATTAGAAGAAGAACAATCAAGATTATTAAAATATTGTAATGAAGATTTAATAAAAGAAACATTACCTATTTTAGATAATTTTGAAAGAGCTATTAAAATGGATGATAAAAATCTAGATGATGAAGTATCTAAATTCTTATCAGGATTTAAAATGATTTATTGTAATTTAGTAAACATTTTAAAAAATTATGGTGTCATTGAAATAGATGGCAACAATAAACCTTTTGATCCAACATATCATGAAGCTATTATGACTGAGAAACGTGATGGTGTTGAATCAGGTATGGTACTTGAAGTACTACAAAAAGGTTATATTTTAAAAGATAGAGTTATTAGACCAGCAATGGTTAAAGTTAGTGAATAAGGAAAGGTGATTATATATGAGTAAAATTATAGGTATTGACTTAGGTACAACAAACAGTTGTGTCTGTGTATATGAAGGTGGAGAAGCTAAAGTTATAGCTAATCCAGAAGGAGAAAGAACAACTCCTTCAGTAGTAGCTTTTAAAAACGGAGAAATTATCGTTGGTGGAGCTGCTAAAAGACAAATGATTACAAATAAGGATACTATTTATTCTATTAAAAGATTAATGGGTACTAATGAAAAAGTAGAAGCTAATGGTAAAAAATATACTCCACAAGAAATTTCTGCTATGATTTTAGGAGATTTAAAGAAAACAGCTGAAGCTTATTTAGGAGAAAAAGTTACAAAAGCAGTTATTACTGTTCCAGCTTATTTCAACGATGCTCAAAGACAAGCAACTAAAGATGCTGGTAAGATTGCTGGATTAGAAGTTGAAAGAATTATTAATGAACCAACTGCTGCTGCTTTAGCTTATGGATTAGATAAACAAGATGAAAATCAAACTGTTTTAGTTTATGACTTAGGTGGAGGAACATTCGATGTATCTATCCTTGAATTAGGTGATGGTGTATTTGAAGTTAAGGCTACAAGTGGTAATAATAAATTAGGTGGTGATGATTTCGATAAGAGAATCATGGATTACTTAGTTGAACAATTTAAAAAAGAAAACAATATCGATTTATCTAAAGATAAAATGGCAATGCAAAGAATTAAAGATGCTTCTGAAAAAGCTAAAAAAGATTTATCAGGAGTTACTACAACTCAAATCAGTTTACCATTCTTATCTCAAGGTGAAGATGGACCATTACACTTAGAAATGAGTTTAACAAGAGCTAAATTTGAAGAATTATGTCATGATTTATTTGAAAGTACTTTAGAGCCAGTTAGAAAAGCTATGAAAGATGCTAAATTATCTAAAAATGATATTGATAAAGTTATCTTAGTTGGTGGATCTACTCGTATTCCTAAAGTTCAAGAAATTATTAAAAATGAATTAGGTAAAGAACCATCTAAAGGTGTAAATCCTGATGAAGTAGTTGCTATGGGTGCTGCTATTCAAGGTGGTGTATTAACTGGTGATGTTAATGATATCGTATTACTAGATGTAACACCATTATCATTAGGTATTGAAACATTAGGTGGAGTATGTACTGTATTAATTCCAAGAAATACAACAATTCCTACAAGTAAATCACAAGTATTCTCAACTGCTGCTGATAATCAACCTGCTGTAGATATTCACATTTTACAAGGTGAAAGAAGTATGGCAAGTGATAATAAAACTTTAGGTAGATTCCAATTAACAGGAATTCCTGCAGCTCCAAGAGGAGTACCTCAAATTGAAGTAACATTTGATATTGATGCAAATGGTATCGTTAATGTTAAAGCAAAAGATTTAGGTACTAATAAAGAACAAGCTATCACTATTACAGCAAGTACTAATTTAACTGATGATGAAATTGATAAAATGGTAAAAGAAGCTGAAGCTAATCGTGAAGCTGATGAAAAGAGAAAAGAAGAAGCAGATGTTAAAAATGAAGCTGAACAATTAATCTTTATGACTGAAAAATCAATTAAAGATTTAGGTGATAAGATTGATGCTAAAGATAAAGAAAAAGCAGAAGAAGAAATTAAAGAATTAAAAGAAGCATTAGAAAAAGATAACTTAGATGATATTAAATCTAAGAAAGAAAAATTAAATGAAACTGCTATGGCTTTTGCTACTAAAGTTTATGAAGAAGCAGCTAAAAAAGCGCAAGCAGAACAATCTGATACAACTGAATCTGATAAAAAAGACGATGTTCAAGATGCTGAATTTGAAGAAAAATAAGGAAGTTCTAGGTCATCTAGAACTTTCTAGTGTAAAGGAGAATATATGGGAAAATTACAAAAAACAAGAGATGAAATAGAAACTAAGTATACATGGGATTTAACATTAATCTATAAGACAGATAAGGATTTTGAAAAAGATTATGAAAAAGTAAGTAAAGAAATAAATGATATAACTAAATATCAAGGAATTTTAGTTAAAAGTGCTAGTAATTTATTAGGTTATTTAAAATTATCTAATGAATTAGAAAGAAAATTATATAAATTATATTACTACGCTTATTTAAAAAATGATCAAGATACTACTAATACTAAATATCAAGCAATGTTAGGTAAAGTTAAAAATTTATTAACTAAGTTTGAAGAACTAGATGCTTATGCAGAGCCAGAATTAATGAGTATTGATTATAGTATAATTGAAAAATATTATGAAGAAGAAAAAGAATTAAAAGAATATGAATTTGTTTTAAGTAATTTATTTAGATTTAAAAAGCATATTTTATCTAAAGAAGTTGAAGAAGTTTTATCATCTTTAAGTAATTCATTAAATAATAGTAGTGAAACTTATGAATTATTAACTGATTCAGATATGAAATTTGGATTAATAAAAGATGAAAATAATGAAGAAGTAGAACTAACAGAAAGTAATTATAGTGTATTTTTACATTCTAAAGATAGAAGAGTAAGAAAAGAATCTTTTAATAAGATATTAACTACTTATGGTGAATATAAAAATACTATTAGTTCAACTTTTGCTGGTAATGTTGATACATTAACAACTTTAGCTAAATTAAAAAAATATGATTCTAGTCTAGAAGCTGCTTTATTTAGTGATAATGTAGATAAAGAAGTATATAATAATTTAATTAAAACTGTTAAAGATAATTTAAATGTGTTATATAAATATTTTAAGTTAAAAAAAGATTTCTTAAAATTAGATGAGTTTCATCTATATGATCAATATGTTGATTTAGTAGAAGAAAATACTAAAAAATATACATTTGAAGAAGCAAAAGAATTAGTAATCGAAGCTTTAAGTGTATTAGGTGAAGATTATATTAAAAATTTAAATAAAGCATTTGATGAAAGATGGATTGATGTATATAATAATAAAGGTAAAAGGGGAGGCGCTTATTCTAGTGGCTTTTATGATACTAAACCTTATGTTTTATTAAATTATGAAGGTACTATTAATGATGTATCTACTTTAGCTCATGAATTAGGTCATTCTATGCATACTTATTACTCTTGTTTAAATAATCCTTACCAATATTCTTCTTACAAAATATTTGTTGCTGAAGTAGCATCAACTGTAAATGAATTATTATTAAATTTTCATTTATTAAATAAAGGAAGTAAAGAAGATAAAAAATATATTTTAAGTAATTTAATGAATTTATTTAAAGCTACTATTTATAGACAAACTATGTTTGCAGAATTTGAACGAGATATGCACAATTTAAAAGAACAAGGTGGCGTATTAACTAACGAAGTGTTATGTGATAATTATTACAAATTAAATTTAGATTATTTCGGATCTGATGTAGTAGTTGATGATGAAATAAAATATGAATGGGAAAGAATACCACATTTCTATTATAATTTTTATGTTTATAAATATGCTATAGGTTTATCTTGTGCATGTTATATTGTGGATAACATATTAAATAAAAAAGAGAATGCTTTAGAAAATTATTTAAAATTCTTAAGTAGTGGTGGATCTGATTATCCAATTAATGAACTTAAAATAGCTGGTATTGATGTTACTAAAAAAGATGTTATCGAATCAGCAATCAAAATGTTTGATAGCTTTATTGAACAATTTAAAGAACTTATGTAAGAAGGTGTTGTTATGAAAAAAGATTATTATGAAATATTAGGTGTTAGTAAGTCTGCTAGTCAAGATGAAATAAAATCAGCTTTTAGAAAACTAGCTAAGAAATACCACCCAGATGTTTCTAAAGAAGAAAATGCTGCTGAAAAATTTAAAGAATGTCAAGAAGCATATGCTGTATTATCTGATGAAACAAAAAGAAAACAATACGATCAATTTGGTCATGCTGCATTTGAAAATAATGGTGCTGGTGGATATGATTTCTCTGGCTTTGATTTTTCAGATATATTTGGAGATATATTTGGTTCAGGATTTGGTTTTAACTTTGGAGGTGGTTCTAGAGGTAGATCCAAAGGTCGAGATAAAGTTATGCGTGTTGACTTAACTTTTGAAGAAGCAGCTTTTGGTACCAAAAAAACAATTAATTTAGATACATATACTGATTGTAGTGAATGTCATGGTAAAGGTGGCTTTGATGAAGAAGTTTGTTCAACTTGTCATGGTACAGGTACAGTAGCTGCTGAACAAAGAACTTTATTTGGTACATTTATGACAAAAACAACTTGTCCTAAATGCAAAGGTAAAGGTAGATCTTATAAAAAATCTTGCAGTAAATGTTCAGGCACTGGTAAAATAAAAGTAAATAAAGACATTGAAGTTAAAGTGCCAGCTGGAGTTGACACTGGCAATCAACAAAGAGTATCTGGTTATGGAGAATATAGCGAATATGGCAATGGTGATTTATATTTAGAATATCGTGTATTACCTCATGAATTATTTGAAAGAGATGGCAATGATATTTATTTAGAAGTACCTTTAACTATTACTGAAGCTGTTTTAGGTTGTAAAAAAGAAATACCTACTATAAGTGGTACTGTTAAATTAACTATTGAACCAGGAAGTAATACAGGCGATAAATTGAGATTAAAAGGAAAAGGAATAGAAGATGTACACAGTTATCGTAAAGGTGATATGTATGTTGTCTTAAATGTAGTTGTTCCAGATAAACTATCACGTGATCAAAAGAAATTGTTTGAACAATTAGCTAAAACCGATTTAGAGACAAAAGAATTTAATAAATTTAATAAATATATGAAAAAATAAGAGCTATATGCTCTTATTTATTTTTATTTCTATAAATTTATAATCATTTTTATATTGTTCAAAATATGTTTGAAATTCTCCTGATAAAATAGGATTCTCTGTAATTATATAACGATCAAATGATATAGTAGTTATACTTGGATAATTAGTTTTAAACATTTCTAATTCATTTGGATATAAAAATTCTATAATTGACAATATACTATTGTAAGTTAATGAAGACAAATTATCTTTTTCAGCAATAATGATAGTTGATGTTTTAGTGTCACCTTGTTTATATAATTTTAAATTTCCTTTTTCAATAATAGCAGTTCCAGAATCTTTGATAAAACTAGATTGTTTTTTTAAATCATTAGTTTCAATATAAATTGTTTTTAAACTTGAAGTATCTATTTTTGTATCAATATTTACAGTGATTTCAGTTCCGTTTGCTGTTTGTATTGAAGTTATTCCATCAATACTAGTTATAGTCAAATCAACAGAATTTAATAATGACATTACTTCATTTTCTTCTAGTCCATGTACCATTCCTATACTATCAACTATTGTTAAAAATAATTTACTATATATAGCATCATTAGTATTATCTAAAAATTTTATATTTCTATTTTCTAATGTAAATACATATTGTTTAGCATTTGTTTCTTCAGAATTTTCTGTGGCTAGTTCAATAACATTTACTATAATTTTATTATTTTCTGCTATAGCTTCACAATTATATCCTAAATCTTTTAAATTTTGTAAATTGCTATGACTATTAAATTTGTCTACAATATCATTTAATGTGATTTTTACTTCTGGTTCTTCAATAGGTGTATTAGGTTTAGTATCAGGTTCTGGTGTTGGTTTATTAAAGAAATTAAAATAAATCAAAGCTAATAAACCAATAACCAAAATTAACAATAATAAAATAATAATTAATTTGTTAGATTTTTTCTTTTGTTTAGTATGATTAGTATTATTATTTGAGTCATTGTTTTGTTGTTCTTCTTTAGCAGTTAATTCTTCAATTTTTAATATTTCATCTGGATTTAATGGATTAACTATTTCAAGTTTATTGTTAGGTTGAGCTTGTTGAACAGGTTGAACTTGTTGAACAGGTTGAACTTGTTGAACAGGTTGAGCTTGTTGAACAGGTTGAGCTTGTTGAGTAGGTTGAACTTGTTGAACAGGTTGAGCTTGTTGAGTAGGTTGAGCTTGTTGAGTAGGTTGAGCTTGTTGAACAGGTTGAGCTTGTTGAGTAGGTTGAGCTTGTTGAGTAGGTTGAACTTGTTGAACTTGTTGAACAGGTTGAGCTTGTTGAACAGGTTGAGCTTGTTGAGTATGTTGAGCTTGTTGAGTAGGTTGAACTTGTTGAGAAATATCATTATTGTTTTGATTTAAATTATTAAATGAATTTTCATTCATATTTATCTATCCTCTTTTCTCATATCATTATATCATTAATAATAAAAATGATACAAGAGTTATTACAAAATATTATAATTTTTTACATTATTCTTCATATTTTATTGTAGGAACGGCATCATCTAAATTATCAACACTAGATGGTTCTGTACCTTTTAAATAATATTGAATAACGCTTTTTTTATCTTCTTTACTAGCTAACTTTCCTGTTTGAGGATTAACTAAAACACCAACAACATTATTTGGCATTGTGTACCAATTATCTTCTTTATCTTTTAAATAATATTCTATAATATCGGCCCATAAATTTTTATTTGTTGTAGAGTCGCCGTAAGCTAATTCTCTATTATCATCATATCCTCCCCAAACACCAACAACAACATCTTTATTATATCCAAATACTAAGTGGTCATATTCAGTGGTTCCTGTTTTAATAGCGTATTTTTTAGTTAATTTATTTGATATTACGTAAGAAGTAGGGTAAGTATAACCAATAAAATTAGGATTAGATGTATTCGCTAATAACTCGCTTAAAATGAAAGTTATACTTTTATTTAAAACTGCTTCTTTGGTTGATTTGTGCTCATATAAAACATTTCCATTTATATCTTCAACTCTTTTAATAAAATAAGGTTCTACTTTATATCCTTCATTAGCTAGAATAGCATAAGCATTAGTCATTTCTAATAAACTAATCGGTTGACTACCTAAGGCAAGTGATGGAATACTATCTAAATTAGTTTTTACACCAACTCTTTTCATTGTGTCAACTAAAACATCACTTCCTAAGAATAAATGTGTTTTAACAGCGTATATATTATCTGAATAGGCAATAGCAGCAGCTAAAGAAATTTTTTTGTTTGGATATTGATCACCATAGTTGGTTGGACTATATGTTTGATTTTCTGAAAAAACAAATGTTGTTTTTTCACTAGTAAAAGTAGTTGAAGCTGTAAAATTATTTTCTAAAGCTGCATAATATAAAAATGGTTTAATAGTAGAACCAACACTTCTATTACTTGATGTTGCTCTATTGTATTGACTTTTACTATAATCAACACCTCCAACTAAACCTAAGACTGCACCATCAGATGGATTCATTATAACACTCGCAACTTGAATATCTGTATCAATATTATTTTTTATTGAGTTTTCAATTGCTTCTTGAGCTAAAGAATCAAAATTAGTATATATTTTTAAACCGCCGGTTTCAATTAAAGAACTTGGTATTGAAGGTATTGACTTTAATTCTTCGATTACAACATCTTGATAGTACATAATTGAATTTAATTCTTCTGGATCATCTTTATCATCGAAGATTAATTGTTCATTATAAGCATTATTTAATTCTTCTTCTGTTATGTATCCATCTCTTAACATAGAATTTAAAACAACTTTTTGTCTTTTTTTAGATGAATCTAAGCTTACAAAAGGTGAGTACTCACTTGGACGATTAGGAATTCCTGCTAACATAGATGCTTCTGCTAAAGATAAATCAGATGCACTTTTACCAAAATAATATTTACTAGCATTTTCTATACCAAAAACGCCACCATAATTAATGGTATTAAGATATCCTTCTATTATTTCTTCTTTAGAATAATGTGTTTCTAATCTTATTGTTAGCCAAGCTTCATTAATTTTTCTTTCCCAAGTTTTATCAAAGTCTAGGTATAAGTTTTTAGCGTATTGTTGAGTTATAGTAGAGGCTCCTTCATTATTTGATTTACTTTTGAAGTTGTTATATAAAGATTTAATAATTCTTAAATAATCAAAGCCTTTATGATCAAAAAAATGTCTATCTTCAATAGCAATGGTTGCATTGATAATATCTTGATCTAAGGATTCATAACTAATCCATTCATCAGTGCCTGTAATTAAATCTTCATTTTTATCATAAAAATAATAACTTTTTGCACTGTTGACAGCTAATTTAGGGCTCATCCATGCATATAAATATAATCCAACATAAAATAATAATCCTATACTAGCTATTATTATAAATATTTTAATTATTTTTTTCACAATAATCACCTATATTTATTATTGATAAAAATAAAAAAAATATGATATAATTACCGAAAGAGTGTGATTAATATGAGTAAAATAAATATAAATGTAATAATAAAAAGTAATGGTGAAAAAGTAGAAGAAAATTATTTAGCTTTAAAAAATAATAATAAAATAATTTATCAAGAAAAAAATTGTAAAACTACAATAGATTTGGATGAATTTAAAATAAAAAGAGAAAATGAAGAATCTTTATTAGAAATGAATTTTATTCCTAACAAAGAAACAAATGGTAGGTATTTGTTAAAAAAAGAAAATAGTTTAATAAATTTAACTATTTTAACTTATTATTTAATAATTGAAGATAATTTAATAATTTTAAAGTATAAAGTAATAACTACTAATCAAGATGTAATTTTTAAATTAAAAATGTAAAATTTTTAGTATATTTTATGAAAGTTACAACATATTATAAAAATAGTATTGACACATTTTGAAAATATGCTAAAATGGGTATGATATTTTATCAAGGAGGTAATTATATTGATTAAAAATATGCCAAAGGAAGAATTAGAAATTTTATCTTATTCTGATTTAACAGAATTGATTTTAAAAGAAGAAAATAAACCTTTAAATACACCAACAATTTTTAGAAAAATATGCGATATTTTAGGTTATGATTATGAAGAATATACTAATAAAATAGGTGATTATTATACTTCATTAACTACTGATAAAAGATTTGTCTTTTTAGATACAAATGAATGGGATTTAAGAGAAAAAACTCCTGTTGATATTGTGATGGATGAAGACGAAGATGAAGAAGAAGTTGATGATGAAGAAATGAATGAAGAAAATCAAGAAGAAACTTCAGAATATGAAGATGATGTGGATACAATGATAGAAGATGAAGATATAGTTGACGATGAAGAGTTAGATGACTTATCTATTTTATCCGATGAGGAATTAGAAGAACACTAATTCCTTTTATTATTATAAATAATATTAAACATGTAATAGGAATAGATATTATAAGGTTATCAAGATATAAACTAATAAACGAAAATGTTAATCCACCGCTATAAATAATTGGAATAGTTTCAATTATTTCGTTATCCAATTTTATATTTAAAGTTCCAATTTGGCCTTTATCGGTAAAATAATCTACTTCTTTTAATCCATTATAATCAAATGTAAAATCATCTTCAGTAATTTCATTATTTAAATATTTTGAAATTGTTTCATTAGCTTTTATTTCTAATTTGTCTTCTTTACTATTTTTAGTATCTAATGCTATTAATGTATCACTTTTATTTATAATGTTTAAATAATGATAGTTACTTGTATAATAATCATATATCATTTGGGCATCCATGATATGTAAAGGATAATTACTTGTTCCATCAGCATTAGTTGTTATTAACATATATTCTACGCCATCATAATTTGCTATTGTTGATAAACAATAACCTGCTAAAGTGGTATATCCAGTTTTTGAACCATAAACATATTTATTTTCTAAACTATATCTATTTAAATAATTAGAATAAACACTTTTAAAAGTTAAAGAGTTGTCACTTGTAGTATATTTGTTAGTTGTATAAATTTCTTTAAACGTTTCATTTTGTAAGGCATATTTTAAAACAATACTCATTTCTCTTACTGTTGAATAATGATTATCAGTATCTAATCCTGATGTGTTAGCGAAATGAGTATTAGTTAAACCTAATTCTTCAGCTTTTTTATTCATTAAATCAACAAAATTATCTTCACTACCAGCTATATAATAAGCTACTGTCTTAGTAGCATCAGCTCCTGATGGAAGTAAGATTCCATATAGTAAATCTTTATAGGTTACTTTTTGACCTAATCTAAATCCAGCAACAGAAGCATTAGCTTCAATTAATCCTTCTAACCCTTCATAAGGAATAGTAACATATTCATTTATATCATCGATATTTTCAATTGCTACTATGGTAGTCATAATTTTAGTTAAACTAGCTATATAAGTTCTAGTATCTGCATCTTTTTCATATAAAACCATATCTTCATTCATGTTATATAAAATTGCATGTTCAGAATTTATTTCTAAAGCATTAATATTAATTGGTATTAACAAAAATAAAAAAATTATTAAATATTTCATAACTCCTCCACATATACTTCTTTAATTATATTGTATTTTATTTTTAATTTATTTAATTCTTCTTTAGTTATTTTAACAATATAATAAGGATTTTCATTAAAGTTTTTTTCAATTATAATACTATTATTTAATTGATATTCAATTTGTTTAATATTGTTATATTCAATATCAACTTTAATTAGATAACCTTTATTATATTTTTTTGTAATTATAGCTTCTTTAGTGGCATTAGAATAAGCTCTTATTAAGCCCCCAGCACCTAATTTAACACCTCCAAAATATCTTACAACAACACATAATACATGATTTAAATTTTCTTTTTTTAAAACATTTAAGATAGGAAGACCAGCTGTACCGGATGGTTCACCATTGTCATTAGCTTTTTCAAAATTATCTATGATGTAAGCATAACAATAATGAGTAGCGTCTTTATATTTTTTTTTAATTTCTTCTATTTTTTCGTTTATTTCATCCATATTATCAATGTGATAAGTTAAAGCAATAAATTTAGATTTATTAATAATAATTGTATTTATATTATCTACTACTGAAATCATTTAATCACCATATTTAATTATATCTTATTATTTAAAATAAGTCTAGAATGTGATAAAATAGTAAATATGAAAAAGTTTAAAAAGATTTATATTGAAATAACTAATATTTGTAATTTAAATTGTCCTTTTTGTTCTAAGGATAATAGAAAAAAACAAGAGATGAATTTAGATAACTTTGAGCATATTTTAAAACAAATAAATGATTATACTGATTATTTGTATTTACACATTAAAGGTGAACCATTAATTCATTCTAAAATAGAAGATATTTTAAATTTATGTTTTTAATATAATAAACAAGTTAATATTACCACTAATGGAACTTTATTAAGTAAAAAATACAAATTATTAGATAAGGTTAGACAAATTAATATTTCACTCCATAGTTTAAGCGAAGATAAACTTTTAGATGTTTTAAAATGTGGGGATTATTTAAGTAGTAAAGGAGTACAAATAGTTTACAGATTCTGGACAAATGATAATTTATTGAATCAAGTTTTACAATATTATGATTATAAAGATGAAATAACTAATAATTTCAAATTAAAAAATAATATTTATTTAAATAGAGATAAAGAATTTACTTGGCCAAGTTTAAATAATAAATTTATATCCGATAGAGGAACTTGTTATGGCTTAAAAACTCATTTGGGGATATTAGTTGATGGAACAGTAGTTCCTTGTTGTTTAGATACAGGTGTAATTAATTTAGGTAATGTATTAAAAGAAGAATTTGTTGATATTTTAAATAAAGAAAGAACTAGAAATATTATAATCAATTTTAACAATAATAAATTAGTAGAAGAGTTATGTCAAAAATGTGATTTTAGGAAGTGATAGAATGATTAAAGAAAAATTATCTTTAGTACCGCAAAAACCAGGGTGCTATTTAATGAAAAATAAAGATAATAATATTATTTATGTTGGTAAAGCTAAGAAATTAAAAAATAGATTAAGTTCTTATTTTAGAGGGACTCACTTCGGTAAAACAGCTAAATTAGTAAGTGAAATAAAAGATTTTGATTATGTCGTTGTCAATAGTGAAATGGAAGCTTTAATTTTAGAAAACAATTTAATTAAACAATATAATCCTAAATATAATATATTATTACGTGATGATAAAAGTTATCCTTATATTGAATTAACTGATGAAAGAGTTCCTAGATTATCAATTGTAAGAACAATTAATAGAAAGAAAAATACTAATCATTTATATGGCCCTTATCCTAATGTTACTGCAGCTAGAAATACCGTTAATTTATTAAATAGAATTTATCCTTTAAGAAAATGCACTACTTATAACAAGAAACCTTGCTTATATTATCACATTAATCAATGTTTAGGTTATTGTACAAATAATGTTGATGTCAATAAAATAAATGAAATGAAAAATGAAATAGTTAAATTTTTAAAGGGAGATCATAGTATTGTATCTAATAAAATTAAAGAAGAAATGTTAAAAGAAAGTGAATTAATGCATTATGAAAAAGCTAAAGAATTAAAAGAACTGTTAGATTATATTGAACTAGTTTTAACTAAACAACAAGTTGAAATGGGTGACAACGTTGATCGAGATGTCTTTGGATATTATACTGAGAAAGGATATTTATCAATTGAAGTATTTTTTATAAGAGGATCTAAATTAATTGGGAAACATTCTAAAATATTTCCATTAATTGATGAAGTAGATGATACATTAAATAGTTATATATCTAAATTTTATGATAAAGATATTATTAAACCTAAAGAAATATTAGTAACCGATAATATTAATACTAACTTATTAAGTGAATATTTAAATATTAAAGTTTTTAGTCCAATAAAAGGTGATAAGAAAAAAATAGTTGATATGGCATGTAATAATGCAAAAATATTATTAAATGAAAAATTTGAACTAATCAAAAAAGATGAAGAAAAAACAAGCATTGCTAATGAAGAATTAAAAAACATTTTGAAACTAGATAAACTAGATCGTATTGAAATATTTGATAATTCTAATTTATTTGGTAATTTCAATGTGTCTGGTATGGTTGTTTATATTGATGGAAAAGAAGCTAAAAATGAATATCGTAAATATAAAATAACTGTTGATAAAAATGATGATTATGGTACAATGAGAGAAGTTATATATAGAAGATACTTTAGAGTATTAAAAGATAATTTAGATAAACCAGATTTAATAATTGTTGATGGTGGAATAGGACAAATGCATATTGCACGAGAAATATTAAGTCAATTAAATCTAGATATTATGGTTATAGGATTAAAAAAAGATGATAAACATGCTACTAGTAAATTATTAGCTTTTGATCCAATAATTGAAATAGATATTGATAAAAAATCTAATTTATTTCATTATTTAGAAAGAATGCAAGATGAAGTTCATAACTATACTATTAATTATCACAAACAATTAAGAAGTAAAGGAAGTTTAGAAAGCGTATTAAGTAATATTGAAGGAATAGGGGAAAAAAGAAGAACTTTATTACTAAAAAAATATAAAAGTTTAACTAAATTAAAAGAATTAAGTGTAGAAGAACTAGAAAGTATTTTACCAAAAGATGTTGCTTTTAATTTACACGAATATTTAAAAGAATTTGACAAATAAAATAATTTTGCTATCATATATGACCGGTGGTTAGTCATGAAAGATATGCATTTTCAAAGTGAAGAGCATTTAAATTGTTTTATTAAAAATTTGCAATTTATTGGTCTTGGTTCTGAAGGTAGTTGTTATAGACTTGATAAAGGAACTGTTTTTAAACATTTATGTGGCCCAAATTATGAAAAAAGAGAAAAAGAAGAAATGTTACAATTTAAAGACATTAATATATCGAATTATGTATTTGTTCAAAATATTGTTTATTTAAAAGAAGAAATAATTGGTGTTTTGATGCGATATATAAATGGTGAAAATCTTGAAATACATAATCTTTATAGAGTAAGAATTATTAATTTAATTAAAGCGTTTGATGATTTAATTGAAGCAACTAGAAAACTATCTAATTTAGGAATTGAAGTTTTTGACGTTTGTTCTGTTAATGTTATATATAATAAAACAAGATTATATTTAATAGATACTATGGATTACAGTAGAGTAGATATTGATTCGGAAAAACTTTTTAAAGAAAATATGTCAAGAATAACATGGAATATTCATAATACAATATTTCCTTTTAAAGTTATAAAATTTATATCTTCAATTCCTGAATTAAAAGATTTTAAACATGATAAAGAATTATTAAGTAATCCTAGTTATTTTTTAAAAATTTTATTAAAAGAATTAAATGAATATATTGGATATGAAGTTAAAACATTAGAAGAGGCTAGTAAAAAATTAAAACGCTAGTTTTTTTTTAGTTATTTTGTTATAATGTTTTTATGTCCACGTAGTTCAATGGATAGAATATTCCTCTCCGAAGGGAAAGATTATAGGTTCAACTCCTAACGTGGGCACCATTTATTAAAATAATTTGTTAGAAAATGATAAAATTTAAGAAAAACAAAATAAATTCTTGACAAGCATTAGTAATATATGCTATATTATTAGTGCACTTGGGGAATTAGCTCAGTTGGCTAGAGCATCTGCCTTGCACGCAGAGGGTCAGGGGTTCGAGTCCCCTATTCTCCACCAAGTTTGATTATTAACGACTTTTATAGTCGTTTTTTTAATATCTATGACATTCTAAGATTTGTCAATAATAAAATTTTATGCTATATTAATGCATGACGAAAAGACACGAAATTTATTA
>CALVSO010000007.1 GCA_944359055.1 uncultured Bacilli bacterium
GGCCGTAACTATAACGGTCCTAAGGTAGCGAAATTCCTTGTCGGGTAAGTTCCGACCCGCACGAAAGGTGTAACGATCTGGGCACTGTCTCGACCATAGACTCGGTGAAATTTTAATACCTGTGAAAATGCAGGTTACCCGCGACAGGACGAGAAGACCCCGTGGAGCTTTACTGCAGCTTGATATTGAGGTTCGGTTCATTATGTAGAGGATAGGTGGGAGACGTTGAGACTAGGACGCCAGTTCTAGTGGAGTCAACCTTGGAATACCACCCTTAATGGATTGAATTTCTAACCTGGTACCATGAATCTGGTATAGGGACAGTGTCTGGTGGGCAGTTTGACTGGGGCGGTCGCCTCCTAAAAAGTAACGGAGGCGCTCAAAGGTTCCCTCAAAATGGTTGGAAATCATTTGTAGAGTGTAAAGGTATAAGGGAGCTTAACTGCGAGACCTACAAGTCAAGCAGATGCGAAAGCAGGACTTAGTGATCAGGCGATTCAGAATGGAATGGTCGTCGCTTAACGGATAAAAGTTACCCCGGGGATAACAGGCTGATACCACCCAATAGTTCACATAGACGGTGGTGTTTGGCACCTCGATGTCGGCTCGTCACATCCTGGAGGTGAAGTCGCTTCCAAGGGTTGGGCTGTTCGCCCATTAAAGTGGCACGCGAGCTGGGTTCAGAACGTCGTGAGACAGTTCGGTCTCTATCCGTCGTGGGCGTAGGAAAATTGAGGAGAGCTGTTCCTAGTACGAGAGGACCGGAACGGACATACCTCTGGTGTATCTGTTGTCATGCCAGTGGCAGTGCAGAGTAGCTATGTATGGAATGGATAACCGCTGAAAGCATCTAAGCGGGAAGCCAACTTCAAGATGAGTTTTCCCATATTTTAAATAGTAAGTTCCCTCAAAGACGATGAGGTTGATAGGTTAGAGGTGGAAGTGTGGTGACACATTGAGCTGACTAATACTAATAGAACGAGGATTTAATCATTTATTTATTTCTAAATGTGATAAAAACAATTACCATGTTTTCAGAGAATTATTTCTCTATATATTAAATTGGTGACGATAGCAAAGAGGATACACCTGTTCCCATCCCGAACACAGCAGTTAAGCTCTTTAACGGCGAAGATAGTGTAAGCGAAAATAGCAAGTTGCCAATTTTTTTTTATTTTAAAGATACTTATTGTATCTTTTTTTAGCGTTATATATAAGTTTTATGTTTTATATGATATAATATTGCTATGAAAAAATTAGTAGTTAGAATTGAAAAATTAGATCATTTTGGTCGCGGCATAGCCAAAGTAAATAATATTCCTATATTTGTTGAAAATAGTTTAATTGGCGAAGAAGTTGAAATACTCATAACTAAAGAAAAAAAGAATTATATGGAAGGAGTAGTCATTGATTATATAAAAAAAAGTCCTCTAAGAGTGAAAAGTAATTGTCCTTATTATGACAAATGTGGTGGTTGTGATTTATTGCATTTATCGTACATTGAACAATTAAAATATAAGGAAAATAAAGTAAAGGAAATTATAAAAAAATTTAGTGGGTTAGAATGCATTAATAATATTGTTAGTAGTAAACAATTTAATTATCGTAATAAAATCACTTTACAAGTAAAAAATGGTATAGGATATTTTCAAAAAAAATCTAATGATATAATTAATATTGATAATTGCTTATTAGTTGATAATAAAATTAATGAAATAATAAATAAATTGAAAAAAATTGATGTTAGTGATGTAAAAAAAATAGTTGTGAGAGTTACTAATTTAGAAAGTATGGTTGTATTTTATGGTAAAATAAATTTAAAAATTGATTTAGATGTTGATACTATAATAATAAATGATAAAGTAATAAAAGGTAATGGTTATATTAGAGAAGAAATTAATGATTTTAAATTTATTATATCTCCTACATCATTTTTTCAAGTTAATAATATTGGTATGATAAATATTTATAATAAAGTATTAGAATATGTTGATGGAGGTAATGTTTTAGATTTATATTGTGGAACAGGGACAATTGGTATATATGTTTCTAAAAAAGCAAATAAGGTATTAGGAATTGAATTAAATAAAGAAGCAATTAAAGATGCTTTAATTAATAAAAAACTAAATAATATTAATAATATTGATTTTATAAGTGGTGATGTAGGTACTATTTTATCTGAAAATAATTTTAAAGCTGATATTGTTATTGTAGATCCACCTAGAGCTGGATTAGATAATAAAAGTATTAATAATATTATTAAAATTAAACCTAGAAAAATAATTTATGTTTCTTGTGATCCTGTTACTTTAGCAAGAGATTTAAATATATTAAAAGAAAAATATGATGTTATGGAAATAACACCATTTGATATGTTTGGTAATACTTATCATGTTGAATGTGTATGCTTATTAAAAATTAAAGTGGTTCAGTATGATAGAAATTAAATTTATTAAATCAGAAAATAAAGTAATAGCGATTAATAATGGAATTGAAATAGGTGAATGCAAATTTATAATAAAAGAAAAAGAATGGAATATTGTTCACACTTTTGTTTCGAATGATTATCGTGGCCAAAATATAGCGCAAAGAATGGTTAAATGTATTATTGAAGAATCAGAAAAAGAAAATAAAGAGGTAATAGCTGATTGTTCTTATGCCAAAAAAATATTATCAAAGAGGAAGTGATTTATGTTTTTTGCTAAGCCAGATATATATCCTGCTTGTGGTTTATACAATTTAAAACATTCAATAGTTATAATAGTAATAACAATTTTATTAATTTTAAGTGTGAAAATAACAAAGATAAAAAATAAAGAAGATATAACTAAGATTATTAAAATATTGACAATCATAGTGTGGATATTAGAAATAATAAAAATAATTTTTAATTTTATAATAGGTAATATTAATAACGTTAATACCTATGTACCTTTATATTATTGTAGTATATTGTTATACGCTGGAATTTTAAGTGGTTTTGCTAAAGAAAAATTAAAAAAAATAGGTGATGTTTTTTTAGCAACAGGGGGATTATTTGCTGGTATCGCATTTTTAATTTCACCAGGAACTTCATTAGGTATATATCCATTATTTCATTTTATAAGTTTTCAAAGTTTATTCTATCATGCTGTTATGATATATTTGGGATTAATTATTGTAAAATATGACTATGTAACCGTAAAATTAAAAGATATTAAATATTATTCCTTATTAGTTTTTATTATTTGTTTATTTGCCTATATTATAAACATTAATTTTAATGGTAATTTAATGTTTATAAATAATGGATTTGGATTATTTATAATTTTGGAAAAAATATTTGGAAATTTATATTGTATAATTATGATTATTGGGCAAATGACTATTCCATTTTTTATAGGATTAATTATTAATAAAATTATTAAATCATTAAAAAATTAATGATTTTTTTTTATTCAACCAATGGTTTGTTGATTTTATATAAATTCTTAATTATAATTTAGATGGTAGGTGATGATATGGAAAATGAGAAGATTGGGAAATTGATTTCTAAAATAAGAAAAGAAAAAGGAATGACACAAAAAGATTTGGCTGATAAATTAAATGTAACAGATCGAGCTGTTTCCAAATGAGAAAGGGGTATATGTTGTCCAGACATATCATTATTAAAAGATTTATCTAACATATTAGGAATTTCTATTTCAAAGCTAATATGTGGAGAAGAAGTATCTGAAGAAAGTATCAATAAAACAATCGAATATACTGAAAAAAACATAAAACAAAGAATTATTAAATATTTAAATATAGCTTTAATTAGTATTATGATATTTTTAATTATATTTGTTGTATTAAGTATTTTAAAAGTAGAATTTAGATATTATAAAAAATATAAATATACTGTTGACTATGAAGCAAAGATAAAAGCTTTAGAAGAATCAAATTTAAAACAATATGAAGAAATAAAAAATAAAGTTGATTTAATTTTAAATAATCAAGGAAAATATAGTGATGATGATTATAAACGTATAACAAATTATATTGAAAATATCAAAAAAGTTTTAAATTTAAATGAATTTGAGTATTTTAAGAAAGAATATTATACTTATGATGATTTAGAAAAATTAAGTAAGACCTATAATAGCTATAATAATTATGATGATAGATTTATAGATTATAGTGTGGATAATGCCATTGATGTTTATTATTTATTAATAAAATATGATATAAATAAAGCAAATAATATTACTAATTGTAGTTGGATGATTGATAATCATTGGGGAATTAAAAATATTATAACATCTCTTAATACAGATTTTTCTCTTTATTATTATAATGTTTCTAAAGAACTAGCTAATAATATTTATTTTTCTTTAGATAATAGATATGATTTATATTATTTAGTATTAAATGATATTATAGAAGTAGGTGATATAAGTGAAAATATTTAAATTTATTTTAAGTATTATATTAACTATTTTATCTTGTTTTTTCATAATAAAATGTAATGATAGTAATTCGATATTTACACTTTTGATTTTTTTATTAATGTCTATACCATTTTATTTATTATATAAAGATAAAAGAAAAAATAAAATATATACGATTATAGTGAGTACAATTGTATTGTTTTTAATGGTGTATATATTATCTAATACAATTGATATTGTTTCATCATATGGTGTTTATTTAGGAAACGCTAAAGATTCAATTAATTATAGCTATACTAAAGTATCATTTTCATTTGAAATTTTATTTATGTTTTTATATTTTATATCTTTATTTTTAAATCTTTTTATTACATGTAATAATTTTATTAAAGATAAAAGCAATAATAAAATTGATATATTATCTAGTATTATATTTTTATTAAATATAATTATTTATTTAAATGCTTATTTTAATTCTAAATTACCAGAAGTAACAAATTATTCAATGATATATCATAATGCAGATTATGTATCGCAATTTTATGGATTATTTGCAATTATGTTTATATGTATAATATTATATAATAAAATAAATAGCCAAGATTAAGGGCTATTTATTTGTTATTCGATAAAAATTAAAAGAAGGTTTGTTAAATAATCTAAATCTATATAATGATGTACCTAAACCACTTGATATATATAAATCAGTATTATTTATTTTGTAATATTCGTCATAGTATTTTTTAGCTCCTTCTGGAGTATACAACTTCCCAATAATAGGTAATCTTACTTGACCAGCATGAGAGTGTCCAGCTAATATTAAGTCATATTTGTTTAAATCTAAATTATCCACAGTATCAGGTTCATGAACTAATAATATTGAATAAATAGGTTTAATATCATCCGTTTTCAATTCAGATATGTATTTATCAAATTGTTCTGTTTTTATACCAATATCTTCATCACTATAACCTATGCCTGATATGATAATAGGTTCATTGCTTTTTGAATAAATTAGTTCATATTTGTTATCCAAACTAGTAAATCCACTTTCCTTAACAATATAATTATAATCATCTAGTGGAATATCATGATTACCACTTACCGCAAATTTTCCTAATTTGGCTTCTATTTTGCTTAAACAATTAATAATTATATCTTTATCATAAGATAATCTTTCATCAATTAAATCTCCCGTCATAACAACTATATCTGGTTGTATTTCATTTACTTTATCCACAATATTATTTAATTCCTTTTCATTAACCGTTGAACCATAATGAATATCAGTTAAATGTATTATTTTTAAACCATGATAAGAATCTGTTATTTTACTATTAACAACTTTATACTCTTTAACTTTCAATCCTTTAGTTGCAATAAATCTTGAATATAATAAACAAAGACTTATTGCTAAAATAATTATAACTAAAATAATAATAACTTTTTTCATTAAAACTCCTTAAATAAAAAATAATAATACTGTTTCAATAAACATCATAATACCATTGTGGAAGAAATGTAAACTCATTGGAATAAATATATTTTTAGATTTAACAAGAGTATAAGCGAATACTGCACCAGGTATAGAATAAGGAATAATATAAATTAAATCAATTAAATTATTAAATGATCCAATAACATGTAAACCACCAAAAACTAATCCAGATAAAATAATAAATACTAAATCATTTTTAAATATTTTTCTAAAGCTAAATCTGAAAATAGTTTCTTCTAAGAAAGGAGCGAATAATACAGCTGAAACTATCATATAAAATGGTGCTTGAACTAATATATTATTAATTGCTTCTTGATTAGTTGCTACAGAATTTGGAAACAAGGTAACAATAATAAAATTACTTATTAACATTAAAGAAAATGCTAAAGCCCAATATTCCATATATTTAGGCATATAATTTTTAAAGTTTTTAATGTAATCTTTAAAATCTCTAATATATTCCTTACGGTAAATAAAGAATAAAATTAATAAATAAATTAATTCAGTAACCATTAAATAAACAATTTTATCAAACATACTTAAATTATAATAGTTTATACCTAATAAACTTAAAGGTGCAGTTTGATAATAACTATATATAAAATAAGATATAACTACACATAACCCTAAAATAGATTGTTTTAAATTTTCTTTTTTCATTATCTCACCATAATACATTATATCATTTTAACTAAAAATAATAAATCTTTTTTAGAAAAATGTTTTAAAATATAAAAAATATGATATAATATTATTGCATGAGGAGTGGGACATAATCCCACTCTTTAATATAAGTTGGAGGTCTTATGGAAAGTAAAGTTAGAGAATTAATTGAAAAACCGATTACAGATTTAGGTTATATTCTAGATGATGTAAAGTATGTAAAAGAGAATAATACTAATTTTTTAAGAATAATTATCGATAAAGAAGGTTTTATCACTATTAACGATTGCGTTAAGGTAAATGATTTAGTAGATCCAATATTAGATAAAATTGATTTTATTGATGAGAGTTATATTGTGGATATTTGTTCAAAAGAGAAAGGATGTGATTAATTTGAACACTAAAGAATTTAAAAAAGCATTAGATTTGTTAGTTAAAGAAAAAGGAATATCTGAAGATTACATTTATGATGCTTTAGAACTTGCTTTAACATCTGCTTATAAAAAAAATTACAAATCTTTGACAAATGTTAGAGTTGCTATTGATAGAGAAATTGGTGATATTCATGTTTATTCTTTTAAAACAGTAGTTTTAGATGAAGAACATGAAGCAAGAGAACCTATTATGATTGAGGTTGAAGATACAGAATCAGAAGAAGAAGGCGCTACTATTGAAGTAGAAAAACCTTACATATTTGATAAAAGAATTCATATAACTTTAGAAGAAGCTAGAAAAATTGTTCCTGATATTGAAGTTGGTGAAACAATTGAAGAAGAAGTAACTCCTAAAGATTTTGGAAGGGTTGCGGCTGCTACTGCAAAACAAGTAGTTATTCAAAAAATAAAAGAAGCTGAAAAAAATATTATAATGGAACAATTTGCTGATAAACAAGATGAAATGATAACTGGTTTAGTAGCTATGGAAGATGTTAGAAATTATTATATTGATTTAGGTAGAACTCAAGGTATATTACCAAAATCAGAAACAATTCCGGGAGAAAAAATAAAAATGGGTTCAAGTATTAAAGTATATGTAACCAAGGTTGAAAGTACGGGTAAAGGACCACTTATTCTTTTATCAAGAAATCATTATGGATTTATTAAAAGATTATTTGAACTTGAAATACCTGAAATAAATGAAGGAATTATATTAGTTTATAGTGTTGCAAGAGAAGCTGGAGTTAGATCTAAAATAGCAGTTTATTCAGAAAATCCTAATGTTGATCCAATTGGTTCATGTATAGGTGAAAAAGGAACTAGAATTGCTAATATATTAAAAGAATTAGGTCCAGAAAAAGTTGATATTGTTGCTTATACAACCGATAAAGCTAAATTTATTGAAAATGCTTTATCACCAGCTAAAAATTTACATGTATTTATAACAGATGAAAAGAAACAAGAAGCATTAGTTGTAGTTGACAATGATAATTTATCTTTAGCAATCGGTAAAAAAGGATTAAATGTTAAATTAGCGTCTCGTTTAACTAAATATAAATTAGATATAAAAACAACTGACCAAGCTAAAGAAATGGGCATAAATATAGTAGGTGAGTAAAGTGAAAGTAAAAAAAATACCAATGCGTTCATGTGTGGTAACAAGAGAAAAATTACCGAAACAAGAATTAATACGAGTTGTTAGAACTCCAGAACAAGATGTTATAGTAGATGTAACTGGAAAAGCAAATGGTAGAGGTGCTTATTTAAAAAAAGATTTAGAAGTTTTTGAAAAAGCTAAAAAAAGTAAAGTTTTAGATAAGATTTTGGAAATAGATGTTAAGGATGAAATTTATGAAAAACTAAAAGAAACATTATAGGAGGTGTTTATTATGATGAGTGTATTAGAATACGCTAATGATGTAAACAAAAGTGTTGCTGAAATATTAAAAAAATGTGAAGAATTTGATATTCCAGTAAATAGTGAAGATGATTTGTTAAGTGAAGATGATATTGTTATATTGGACAATGCTAATTATGACGATATGGATGAAATAGTAGAAGAAATAATTGAAAATATAAAAATAGATGATTCTGTATCTAAGCAAAAATTAAAGAAAAAACAAGATATTAAACCATCTAAAAAAGATTTCCAACAAAAGAAAAAAGAAATGTACAAAAATAAAACTAAATTAATGACTAATACTACTAGTGACAATGTTGTTTTATATAAAGAGAACATGACAATAGGTGAGTTAGCTAATGCAATAGGTGTAAATAGTAGTGAATTAGTTAAAAAATTATTTTCTTTAGGTATAATGGCAACTATTAATAATGCAATTAGTTTTGAAAATGCAGAAATATTAGTACTAGAATATAATAAAGAATTAAAAAGAGAAGAAACAGCTGATGTTACTAATTTTGAAGAATATGAAATTATTGATAAAGAAGAAGATTTAGTTAAAAGACCACCAGTTGTAACTGTTATGGGACATGTTGATCATGGTAAAACAACTTTACTAGATGCTATTAGAAAAACTGATGTAGCAAGTGGTGAAGCAGGTGGAATTACTCAAGCTATTAGTGCATATCAAGTTAAAGTAAAAGATGACTATATTACATTCATTGATACTCCTGGGCATGCAGCATTTACAGAAATGCGTGCAAGAGGGGCTAGTATTACTGATATAGTTATAATTATTATTGCAGCCGATGATGGTATAATGCCACAAACAGAAGAAGTAATTGATCACGCTAAAGCAGCTAATGTACCAATTATTGTCGCAATTAATAAAATTGATAAACCAGAAGCAAATGTCGAAAGAGTAATGACACAATTAACTGAACATGGTTTAACACCTGAATCTTGGGGTGGCGATACAATCGTTAACTTAATATCTGCTAAGTCAGGGCAAGGTATTGATGAATTATTAGATAGTATTTTATTAGTAGCTGAAATGAATGAATATAAAGCAAATCCTAATCGATATGCGGTTGGAACAGTTGTTGAATCAAGACTAGATAAACATTTAGGTCCAATTGTAACTGTTTTAGTTCAAAATGGTACTTTAAGATTAGGTGATCCAGTTGTTGTTGGTCATGCATATGGTAAAATAAGAACATTAAAAGATGATAAAGGAATAAATTTAACATCAACAAAATTATCGCAACCAGTTGAAATAACAGGTATTAATGAAGTACCAAAAGCTGGTGATAAATTCATGGCTTTCGAATCTGAAAAAGAAGCAAGAAATATCGGTTTAAAAAGACAAGAAATGGCTAAACAAAAAGAAATGGCACCAAGCAAATCAGTTACTTTAGAAGATTTATTTAATAAAATCCAAGAAGGAAAAAAAGAAATAAATGTAATTATTAAAGCTGACGTTAATGGAAGCAGTGAAGCAGTTAAAAATTCATTAGAAAAATTAGATGTTGAAGGTGTTAAAGTAAACGTTATAAGAAGTAGTGTTGGAGCTATTAAAGAAAGTGATATCGTTTTAGCTAAAGCATCTAATGCTATAATAATAGGATTTAACGTAAGACCAGATAGTAAATTAAAAGATTATGCTAAAGAACAAGGTGTTGAAATTAGATTATATAATATTATTTATAAAGCAGTAGAAGAAATGGAAGCTGCTATGAAAGGTATGTTAGAGCCTATTTATGAAGAACAAGTAACAGGTACTGCTGAAGTTAGAAAATTATTTAAATTTTCTAAAGTTGGTACAATTGCTGGATCTTATGTAACTGATGGTGTAATTAAAAGAGATTCAAAAGCAAGAATAATTAGAGATGGTGTTGTTATATACGACGGTAATATCAATTCAATTCAAAGAGAAAAAGATTCAGTTAAAGAAGTTAAAAAAGGTTTAGAATGTGGAATAACAATTGAAAATTATAATGATATAAGAGAAAAAGATGTTATTGAAGCATATGAAATGGTGGAAATAAAAAGATGAGTATAAAAATAGATAGAATTGCTAGTAATATAGTAAAAGAAATAAGTTATATTTTGGCTTACGAAGTAAAAGATAATGATATAAAATTTGTAACTGTTACAGATTGTAAATTAAGTAGTGATTTAAGTTATGCCAAAATATATGTAACAGTATTAGATGATAATAAAAAAGAAATAACGATTAAAGCTCTAAATGATGCTTCTGGTTTTATAAGAAAAGAATTAGCTGATAGAATTGATATAAGACATACACCAGAATTAGAATTTGTATATGATGAATCTATTGAATATGGTAAAAAAATAGAAGATATTATAGAAAAAATTCATGAAGAATAGTCATTTTGACAAAATGACTTTTTTTTTGTTATAATATTTTCCAGCTTTTTGGGGGGGAATTTATGTTAAAAATTTATAATAGAGCATTAGAAGTGTTTAATAGTTATTATGTCTTACAAAGAAGTAGTACTGAAGACACTAAAAAAATCGATGGAATTGATAAAAAATATTTACATACAATGGAAGTAGTAAGGGATGGTTCTTCTGCAGTTACAAATTTGGATTTTAATGAAACATTTGTAGAATTATCAAAATTATCTTTTTTAAATCATGATATTGGTAGATTTGAACAAATGTTAAAAATGGGTAATTATGTTGATAGTGATTTAGTAGCACAAACAGGTTTAAATCATGGTGGTTTAGGCAAACAAATATTACAAAATGGATTAATTGAGCAAGAAATACCTAGTACTAGAGTTTATGACAGGCCAATATTAGACATTGTTTTAAAACATGTTGATGGTAGATTTGATGAAAAAGATTTATTGGTTTTAAGTAGTGATTTATTAAAAAATGCTAATGCAATAGAATTTTTTAGTAAAGCTAGTGAAGAAAAAAAGATAAAAGTTATAAACACTATTACACAAATAGTTCAAGATGTTGATAGATTAGATATATATCATCAAATATTAGAGGGCCGTTGGACACCAATGAAAGTAGAAGAACCAATTGATCCAAAAGTAATGGATATGTTTTATAACGGACAATATTTAAATATGGCTGAACTAAAAAAACAAGGATTATGGAATGCTAATGTTGGAGAATTAGTAAGATTAAGTTTTGTTAATCAAATTAAATTATTAAGTGTAGCAAAATTAATTCATGATGAAAATATTTTAATGAAAATGAAAGAATTAAGACAAAATCCATATGCTAAAGATGCATTTGATTTTATGCAGAATAAATTAGAAGAAATGATTAAAAATAGTGATGGAATTACTGTTTGTAAGAAAAAATAATTGATTTTTATAAATTAATATGATATATTATTTGTATATTTAACAAAGAACAAATATTTAGTTATTTAATTGGTAATAAAGAAAATTAGTGGTAGATGAAAACTAATCAAGATTAAATAATAAATTACAATTTGGGAGTTAAAACGGGTAATTTCGTTATAAATTAAAGTGTATGAAATATTCATAAATTAAGGTGGTACCGCGGATTTATATTCGTCCTTAGTCTATGAATATTTTTTTATGGAGGTATCATATGAATTGGAATGATATATATGTTAAAAATAAAAAGTTAGATGATATATTTTTTGAAAAATTTAAAAATGATGACAAAATGTTTGAAAAAAATTGTATTGAGTTATTAGTTGAAATAGGTGAATTTGTAAATGAATCTAGATGTTTTAAATATTGGTCTAATAAATCAATGATAAAAGAAGAAACATTAGAAGAATTAGCTGATTGTATTATGATATGTCTTTATTTCTACAATTATTTAAATATTGATAAAGTAAAGATTAAAACATATGATTTTTCTTCTGATATTCTTGTATGTTTAAATGATATTTTTAAACTTTCTACATTATTGATTGATAATATTGACGAAGAAATTGTAATTAAAATTTTTAGTTATTTGATTTATATAGGTAGTTTAGTAAATTTAGAGGAAAAAGAAATATATGAGGCTTGTTTAAAGAAAATAGAGAAGCAAGAAAAGAGATTAGAAGAAGGGTATTAATATGAGATATTTTGAAAAGATAAGTTTTGATCAATTTAAAAAAGATATTAAAGATGATATAAATTTATATAATAATTACTTATTACCTAAAAGAGCAACTAAAAATAGTGCAGGTTATGATTTTTTTGCTATCAATGATATAATTATTAAGCCTGGTGAAATAGTTAAAATACCTACAGGGTATAAAGCTAACTTTAATAGTGATGAAGGATTATTTTTGATTATGCGAAGTGGTTTAGGTTTTAAATATAATTTAAGATTAACTAATCAAGTGGGATTAATTGAAAGTGATTATTATAATAATGAATCTAATGAAGGACATATGTGGTTATCAATTCAAAATGAAGGTGATAAAGAAGTCCTTATTTCTAAAGACAAAGCATATTGTCAAGGTGTATTTATTAAATATTTAGTAACAGATGATGATAATGTTACAAATATTAGAAAAGGTGGATTTGGAAGTACAGATAGGAGAGATGAAAAATGAAATTATACGATGAATTAGTATGGCGTGGTTTGATTGAAAATATAACTGATGAAAGTTTAATTGAAAAAATTAATAATGGAGGACTAACATTTTATATAGGAACAGATCCAACAGGTGATAGTTTACATATTGGTCATTACTCAACTTTTTCAATGGCTACAAGATTAAAAAAAGGTGGACATAACCCTATTTTATTAGTAGGTGGAGCAACTGGATTAATAGGTGACCCAAAACCAACTGCAGAAAGACCAATGATAACTAAAGAACAATTAGATTATAATTATAAAAAATTGAGAAAACAAGTTGAAAAAATATTTGGCTTTGAAGTTGTAAATAATTATGACTGGTCTAAGGATATTAATTTTATTGATTATTTAAGAGATTACGGTAAATATTTCAATTTAAATTACATGTTAAATAAAGAAACTGTTAAAAGCAGATTGGATATTGGAATTACTTATACGGAATTTTCATATATGATTATGCAATCATTAGATTTTTTATGGTTATATGAAAATAAAGGATGTACATTACAAATTGGTGGTTCTGATCAATGGGGGAATATTACATCTGGTGTTGAGTTAATAAGAAAAAAAATAAATAAAGAAGCATATGGTTTAACTATGCCATTAATTACTAAGGCTGATGGTACTAAATTTGGTAAGTCTGAAGGAAATGCTATATGGTTGGATATTAACAAAACATCTAGCTATGAAATGTATCAATTTTTCTTAAATGCCGAAGACAGTAAAGTAATTGAATATTTAAAAAAATTAACGTTTTTATCAATTGACGAAATTAATGAATTAGAAAAAAAACATTTAGAATGTCCAGAAAAAAGAGAAGCTCATAAAGCTTTAGCAAAAGAAGTTATTACATTTTTACATGGAGTAGATGAATATGAAAAAGCTGTTAAAATAAGTGAAGCATTATTTAGCGGTAATATTAGAAATTTAACTAAAGATGAAATTTTAATTGGATTTAAAGGAGTACCAACTTTTAAATTTGAAGAAAAAAATTTAGTTGATTTATTAGTTGAAAATAACATATGTTCATCAAAAAGAGAAGCAAGAGAATTTATAAATAATGGAGCAATTACAATTAATGATGAAAAAATATTAGAAGATAAGTTGATTACAAAAGAAATGGCTATTGATGAATCAATTATAGTGTTAAGAAAAGGAAAGAAAAAATATTATTTAGGGATTTAAGATTGCATTAAAAAAAAATATATAGTATAATTATTTTTAGTAAAGGTAGGTGTTTTTATGAGTGGACCAGTGGGACATACTTTTATTTATAATATTGTTATACTATTTGTAATTATTGTTTTTGCATTTATATCTGGAACACTTAGTTATTATAAAGCATTTAAAGTTAACAATAGAATAGTTAAAGCTTTAGAAAAATATGAAGGATATAATTTGTATTCTAAAGATGAAATAGATAGAGTTTTAGGTAATTTAGGTTATTCTGTTGAAGATGCTAATTGCAAGCAAACATATAATGGCATGATTTTAATAGATTCATTTAATGAAAATTATCGTTATTGTGTATATATTGATAATAAAAAACCAGCAAAAAATGGTCATTATATATATGGTGTCTTAACGTATATGAATTTAGATTTACCTTTTGTTAATGTGATAAATTTTCCTGTTTTTACTAAAACAAATCGAATGTTTAAATTTACTTCAAAAGGATCATTATGATTCTTTTTTTGTATTATATTTTTAAAAGTATTGAAGAAACTTAAAAAATATAGTATAATTTAAAAAGAATATGGAGGGAAAATATGAAGGAAGCAGTAGGAACTTCAATGGTTTTGAATATAGTTCTAATTTTTGTTGGAATTTTTATCGCTCTTTATGTTGGAACAATTGCATATTCAAAAGGTTTTAAAGTAAGAAATAGAATAATTGATATTATTGAAAAATATGATGGTTATACTAATGATGCCCAAAAAGAAATTGATGAAAATTTGAAAATGGTTGGTTATCAAATAAATCTTAATCGAAAATGTGAAGCAGTTGATAATCCTGAGGATCCCCAAAATCCTATTCAACCATTAAATACAAACAGTTCTTATAATTATTGTGTTTATGAATTTCATACATCAAAAGGATATTATTATGGGGTAAGAGTATTTATTCATTTTGATTTTCCAATAATAGGAGGAGTTATTGAGATACCTTTATATGGAGAATCAAGAATTTTATTTGAAAAAAGTGAGGTTGAAGGATAAATGAATGTAATTATTGTTAATCAAAAAAAAGATATGTTATCTAATTTGAATATTGACATTATTAAATCTATTGAAGGACAATATTCTGTAGAAGAAATAATTGAAATGTTTAAAAACTTTTATTATCAAAGAATGATATTGGATATTACAGCATTAAAAGATTATACAGATATAAGAACTTTACAAAAATTATCAATTTCTTTAGATATGGATAAATTAATTTTGCTATTAGATGATAATGAAGAATCATCTTCGCCAGGTTATTTATCAAAATTAATATCAATGGGAATTTATAATTTTACAAGAAATGCAGAAGGTGTTCTTTATTTATATAATAATCCAAATAGTTATCGTGATGTAGCACAATATCATCAATTGGACAATCAAGAACAGCAAGTTATTTATCAAGGAACAGAAGTAAATTATTGTAGAATTATTGGTATTAAAAATTTAACAGATCAAAGTGGTGCAACAACTTTAACTTATTTGATGGTAAAACAATTGAAAAAAAATTACAATGTTATTGGAGTTGAAGTAGACGCTAATGATTTTAATTACTTTAATGATAAAAAAACTTTATTTAGTGTTTCAAGTAAGGAATTAGGAAGTTTTATTGAAAAAAATAATGATAGAGATGCTATTATTATTGATGTTAACAAAAGTCCTGTTGCTTTGGGGTTAGTACAAGAAATTATATATTTGGTTGAACCTTCAATAATTAAATTAAATAGATTGATACATATAAATAAAAATGTTTTTAAACAATTAGAAGGTAGAAAAATCATTTTAAATCAAAGTTTATTAAGTTCTAAAGACGTTTTAGAATTACAATATGAAGCAAAAGCAAAATTTTTCTTTAATATGCCACCACTTAATGAACATGATTCAAATATAATGATAATGGATACTTTTTTATCTAAACTAGGATTTTTAAAGCAACAAACAGGCGAAGTTGAAAAAAGAAAGAAAATTTTAGGTTTATTTTAGGTGTAAAATGAAAAGAATTTATTATTGTTTAAGTTTTGTTTTATTATTTATTTTTTCAATTACGTTTGTTGAAGCTGCTAGTTATCAAAAAATTCAATGTGGAGATGAGCTTATACCTTATGCCGTGCCACAAGTAGTAAGAGTGATATTTATAATATTACAAATAGCTACTCCAATTATTATAATAATATTTGGTATGTTAGACTTTTTGAAAGGCGTTATAGCACAAAAAGAAGATGAGATAAAAAAAGGTCAACAAACTTTTATTAGAAGATTAGTAATTGGTGCTTTAGTATTTTTAGTGTTTATATTTGTTGAATTTATTATAGGATTTGTTGCTCCGAAAGATGAAAATCAAAATATGTGGAATTGTATTGATTGTTTTATTAACGGTAATTGTACACAGTCAATTGACAATCAAGAAAATATATAGTATTATATAATTAGATGGGAGGATATTACATGTTTTTATTAGATATTACTTGTGGTGATGGAACCATAGTTATGAATGAAATGATTCCTAGATTAGTTACAACTGGTATAACAATAATTAAAATTGTTGTTCCAATTTTATTAATTGTTTTTGGTATGTTAGATTTAGGAAAAGCTGTAATGGCTCAAAAAGAAGATGAAATAAAAAAAGGTCAACAAACTTTTATAAAAAGAATAATTGCTGCCGTTATCGTTTTCTTAGTTGTATTTATTGTTCAAATAGTATTTAATTTAGTAGCAAATGACAACGAAGGTAATGTATGGGGCTGTGTTGATTGCTTTATTAATTATAGTGAATCTAATAGCAATTGTGTTCAAAGATAAAAAAAGATTAATAAATTGTTTATTATCTTTTTTTTTTATGATATAATTATATAAGATTGAGAAATTAATTAATAAATGAGGTGTTTATATGGATTTTCTAGAGACCATATTAAGATTTATTTCATATTGGCTTGACAACTTAGTTTATAATTTTGTGCCTACTATTTATAATCTCCTTATGGATATAGCTGAAACTTCTATTTTCACAGAAGAAGTTTTTGATATGTTTGCGTCAAAGGTTTATGGACTTTTGGGTATTTTTATGTTATTTAAAGTATCATTTTCTATATTATCTTATATAGTAGATCCTGATGCATTTTTAGATAAAAGCAAAGGATTTAGTAAATTAATTAGTAACGTTATTATTACACTTGCTTTATTAATTACAACTCCATGGATATTTTCACAAGCAATGGAAATTCAAAAAATAATTTTAAGAGATAATGTTTTAGGAAAAGTATTTTCAACAACAAGTACAAATCCGAATGTTGTTGCTGATGCAGGTAGTGTTATGGCATATGAAACATTTAAAGCGTTTTATCATTTTGATTATGAAAATGATGCGTATGCTGCTTGTAAATCAACTAGTAGTTCTGAAGAATTTAATGGTGACACAACTTGTCAAACCGCTTTAGGAATAAGTGATAATACAAAATTTGAAAATTTAAATAATACTTTAAATAATGCATTTAGCACACAAAATATAAAAGTATATATGGATTTTGATTTATTATATTTGAAAGATTCTAACGACAATTATATTATGGAATATATACCAATTATTTCTACAGTAGCAGGTATTGCTTTATTACTATTATTGATTGTTTTTTGTTTTGATGTTGCTCTTAGAAGCGTTAAATTAGGCTTCTTACGTATGATAGCTCCAGTTCCTATTATTTCTAGAATAGATCCAAAAAAAGGAAAAGAAACTTTTGATAAATGGTTAAAAACAACTATAAGCACTTATTTGGATCTATTTATAAGATTACTTGCTATTTATTTTGCTATTTTTGTTATAACTCAAGTTATTGATTTAAAATTTGTTGATGCTACAACAGGATTACCAGCTGAAGTTAATGTGTTTGTAAAAGTGTTTATAATTTTAGGAGCATTATTGTTTGCTAAACAATTACCTCAATTAGTACAAGATTTAACTGGTATTAAGATGGATGGTAAATTTACACTTAATCCATTAAAAAAATTAAATGAAACAGGAGTTCCTGGTTTAGCAGCTGTTGGTGCTGCCGGAACTGCTAGTTTTATTGCTAATGCAATGGAAGCAAGAGGGCCTGGGGATACTGATCCTAGTATTTTCAGAAGAATTTCTAGTGGCTTTGGAGGAATGGGAAGCGCAATGCTTAACACTGGAAAAAATGTGATAAAAAATAAAGGAGAAAAAAATTTTGATAGTTTCAGAAGCGGAGTTTCTATTGCAAGTAATAATAGAAGAATGCGTGAAGGGGGATATGGTGTTATAACAAAAATGCAGGATGCTTGGACAGATATGAGTGGTCATAAATTTAGTACTGGTACAAGTAGTATGCTAAAAAATGATATTAATAATATGGAAATAGATTTACAAAATATTAAACAAAGTGAAGAAGCAGCTAGAAGAACATTTTATGAATCATTAAATGGAACGAGTTCGGCTGTAAGAGATTATTTTGATTTTTCATTTGATACAAATGCAGATGGAAAATTTAGTGGATATACAGAAAAATCACTTGATGACTTTTTAAGTATACACAATATTTCTAGAAATGATTTAGGACGCGAAGAAATAGCTGCATTTGAAAACATGTTAGCTAATTATAATGCTGTTACTAGTTTAGATACTAAAGGTAGAGACATTGAAAAACAAATTAAAGACAAAAAAGAACAAATGGAAAATAGTAAAAAGAAAAATGGTTAAAAGAGAGTGTGATATTAGATGAATAATTTTTTAATACCGGCTAATGCTAAAAAATCAATGTTGATTTTTGGATTATTTACAACATTTGATTTAATACTATTTGGCGTTGGTGTGGGATTAACATTATCGTTATTGTTAATTTTACCAGTTGAACAAATTACGTTTGCCATAATAGCATTATTACCGGCATTAATAACTGGATTCTTGGTAATGCCGGTTCCAAATTATTATAATATGAGAACTTTAATAGCTTCGGCAATAGGTTTTTATATGAATCAAAGAAAGTTTAAATGGAAGGGTTGGTGTTTTCCTCGTGGCGAAGAAAAGAAATAGATATACAAATGATGATATTCCAGTAAAAGAAATAAAAAATGGTTATATTATTTTGGATAATGGACTAAAAGTTACAGGTGTAAAAATAATGCCTAGAAATATATTTATACTTGATCAAAATACTCAAGATAGTATTATTTCTAATTTAAGAACAGTTTATAATACAATTGATTATGAATTTTGGATAATAGCAGCAGATAGACCAGTTGATATCAATATATATTTATCACAATTAGAATTGTTATATAATAACGTTAGTAATCCAGCAAAAAGAAAATTAATAATGGAAGATATAAATAAAGGGAATATGTTTATGAATAACAATATAGTTGATACTGAATATTTCTTATTATTTAGAGAAAAAAAGGATGATTTAATTCAAAAAAGAATAAGAAATTTAATTAATACATTTGCTGGTGCTGGTTTAGTTGCTTATCAAACTACTAATGATGATTTAAGAATGATTTTGGATAATTTCTTAAATGGTGGTACAACCACTACTTTTGGGACGGTGTTAGGATAATGGATATAAAAAGTCAAATAGCTCCTAAGGGCTTAGAATTTAGATCAAGTGATTTTATTATTAGTGATAAATATGCTACTATTTTAACTGTAGTATCATATCCAAAATTTATTTCACCAGGTTATTTAGCAAATTTAACTAGTATGTCAGGGGTTAAGGTAGTAATAAAACATATTCCGCTTCCTTTTAGTGTCATACAAAGAATGTTAAATAAAGAAATAGCGGACTTAAAAATAAGATATCAAGAAGAAAATGACAAAACAATTCAAGAAAGAATAAGACAAGACTATGAGTCATTAGAATATTTTATTTCACAATTGGTAAGTACACAATCCAAAATTTATGATTTTCAATTACATGTAATGATTACAGCTAATTCAGAAGAAGAGTTAATTGCAAAAAAATTACAAGTAAAAAGTTATCTTGAGGCTATGGAAATGAAAGCATTTCCATTAAGGTTTGAACAAGAAAGAGTTTTAAAATCAATTTTGCCAATTTATCCTAATCAACCAATTGAAAATAGAATAGGGACACCTATTCCAGCTCCTACTATTGCCGCTATGTTTCCTTTTATTTTTGATAGCATAAAAGATCCTGGATTATCATGTTTATTAGGTGTTGATTTTTCTGGTGGAGTTATATTATTTAATCAATTTTTATATCAAATAAAAAAAGAACATAATAGAAATAATGCTAATATAATCGTTTTAGGTACGTCAGGTTCTGGTAAATCTACTGCAGCTAAATTATTAATTAGAACACATATAAGAAACGATAATCAAGTTGTAATTATAGACCCAGAAGGCGAATTTGAAGATATGGCAAAATTGTACGGTGGTGATTTCATTGATTTAGGAAAAGGTGGAGAATTTGGTATGATAAATCCACTTGAAATCATAATGGATGCTGATGAAGAAGAAATTAAACAAGGATTAGGATACACTGTCTTAACAAGAACTTTACAATCGCTAAAAGCATTTATCAAATATTATGATCCTAGTACAGAAGAAGATGTAATTAATGTATTTAGTGAAATAGTTCAAGACACTTATAGAAGATTTGGAATAGATTTTACTACTGATTTTTCCAAATTAACTTCTAATGATTATCCAACATTTAAAGATGTTTATGCAACGGTTAGAGGTAAATTATTATCTATTCCAGAAAAAACACATGAAAAAGATATATTAGAAAAATTAGAATTAAAAATACGTCCTTTAGTTAAAGAATTGAGATATTATTTTGATGGTCATACGACTATTCAACCTCAAAGTAATTTTATTGTATTTAATATTAAAGAGTTGATGAATAGTGATAAAAATATTAGAAATGCTTTATTCTTTAATGTTTTAAAATATGCATGGAGTTTAACTTTAAATCCTAATGTAAATACTGTATTAACTGTTGATGAAGCTCATGTTTTAATTTCTGGTAACAATATATTAGGTGCTGATTTTTTAGGACAAATTCAAAGACGTGCTAGAAAATACAATACTGGAACTATTATAATTACGCAACAGCCTTCGGATTTTAGTGATCCTTCAGTTATAACTCAAGGTAAAGCTATATTTGATAATGCTTCTTATTACTTAGTTATGGGATTAAAGAAACAAGCTGTAGAAGATTTATCTAAATTAATAGATTTAAATGATAATGAAAAAGAAAGTATTAAAAGATATAATCAAGGGGAAGCGCTATTTGTTTGTGGAAGTAGAAGAATGCGAATAAATGTAATAGCTACTGAACAAGAATTAGATTCTTTTGGTAGTGGCGGAGGATTATAATTTTATGGGTGGTGATGTTAAATGAATAATGAATTAAAAAATAGAGATAATTTAAACAATTTAAAAAAAGATAATATTCCTAAACATAATACATCACCATCTATAAATCAAAACAATTATGCTAATCAAAACAATCAATTTGGTTATAAAAAAAATGGTTATAATAATTCACAAATTGGAAATTATAAAAAAGCAATTGCCAAAGAAGGCTTAAAAACAGCTGCAAACGCTTATGCACCGGGTGTTGGAGGAAAAGTAGTAGAAGAATTATCAAAAACTAAAACGGGTGATAAAATATTAAACCAAGCAGCAGATAATTCTAAAATATTACTTAGTAATCCATTTAATTTGTTTAAGTCAAAAAGAAAAACAAATGAATTACAAGAAGAACAGGATAATCAAAAAGATAGTGTTAAAGGAACTATTGAACTAATAAATAAAATAACAAAATTTATGGCTATAGCACCAGGATTACTTAGTGGATGTTTTGTATTTTTAATAATTGTAACTGTTATATGTGTAATAATTTCTCCACTTTTTTATATGGATTCATTATTAGGAAAAACAGATTCTTTTTTTGAAAAAATTGGTAATTTTGTTACTTTAAGAGGATGGTGTACTGATGAGGAATGTGCTGAGGTTGAAAAGAATAATTTTTATGAAGAAGTAGAAAAAGTTTATTTAGAATATAAACAAGAAAAAAATGTTGAATTAAACACTTCTTTAATAATAGCAACTTTAACATATTCTGATCCTTTAGTAACTATTGAAAGTATAGAAGAGGGAGAAATAGATGGAGAGTTTCCTTCATCTAATTTAATCGACTTTAAAAAAAGTAAAAAATTAGTTTCACGATTAGCTCAAAATATGGTTTCGGAAGATATTTTGTGTTTTGATCAAAATAATCAAGAGATTGATTGTGATTCAATTACAGAAGAAAATGAATCAGAAATTACTAAAACGACTAAATATGTTTTAGATATAGATAAGTATCGTGATTATTTAGAAGTTTATTTTATAAGAAATTTTTATTTTGATAATAAAAATGGTGAAAATATTAATATTAAAATTGAAAATGTTATAGACGAAATCTTTTCTAGAGTTGAATTTTATGAATTTGTATCTAGTTCTGAAAATTCTTCAACTAATTTTGGCGGTAACAATGTCACTGTTACAATATTAGATTGTAATAATGGCTTAGTAATGGAAGAAGTATCATTATATGAATATATACAAGGGGTACTATATGTTGAAGGATATGCAACAGAAAGATCTGAAGAATTTTTAAAATTAATGGCTGTTGTAGTAAAAAATTATTTGTACTCAATAAATAATGTAGATGCAAATTCATTACCAAATAATTTAAGAATAAAAAGTTGTGAAATGAATCAAATTTATTGTAATGTGTCAGAAGGATGCCATAGCATGGGAGATGGAACTGATAATAGTAGCAATACAATAGTAAGCGGTCCAGATGAAAATGGCAATTATTATCAAAAACCACTTGATGACGTTGAAACTTTAAAAAAGATAAAAAATGCTATAGATAGTACACTTTCTGAATTTGTAATTGAAAATGAAAAATTTGTTTATACACAGTATCGAGCAAGTTGTAATAATGAAATTTGTGATTCTACAACAAACATTATGGATCAAACAGTAGCAAATAATATGATTAATTCTGGTAGCAGCTACCAAGAAGTATTAAATTATTTTTATAAAGGAAGTATTGAAGAAGTTAATATTTCAACTGCTGGTTACCCTTTGGATTTAAATAATAATTATGTTACTTCTGCTTTTGGTTGGCGTGTTGATCCTAAAAAAAATTGCTGTACAACACACAATGGAACAGATATATCTGCTCCGGCTGATGCTAATATTTATTCTATTGCTGATGGAGTAGTAGTTCAAAATGTGGCAAATCATTATTCGTATGGAAATTATATTGTGATAGGACATGGTAATTTTGATAGTTCTACTGGGAAATATGAATATTATAGTTTGTATGCTCATCAAATTAGACATTCAACACTTGTTTCAGTTGGAACTGAAGTAAAAGGTGGTCAATTAATAGGTAATGTTGGTTCAACTGGATATTCTACTGGTTACCATTTACATATAGAAATATATCGATATGTAAATAATCGTAAGATTAGAGAAGATGCTGTAACATATTTTGAAGGAGTTCAATTAACTGGTATGGTTGGCGGAGCATTATATGATTCTGGAAGTGATTGTATAAAACAGTCAGGATGTTCATATTGTGATTAGGAGGCAAAATGAAAAAAATATTTATTTTAATTTTATTAATATTTCTTACTGGCTGTGATGTTAAATATAATTTAACTATAACCAATAAAGAGGAAGTTAAGGAAAAATTTTATGTATACATTGACAGCAAAACAATTCAAAATAGTTCAATGTCAAAAAATGAATATTTAGATTATTATTCTCACTTATATTTGCAAAATACTGGTTATAAAAATTACAAAGTTGATACAAAATCAGATGATAAGCTTTCTAGTTTTATTATAACTAGAGAATATTCAAATTTAGATGATTACGCATCTTCTATATCTTTTAAAAATATGTTTAATAATGCAAATATAGAAAGAATAGGCAATTATACTAGTTTTCAAACTTCTAAAAATCAATTTTTAGAAAACATTAATAATGATGAATTGATTTCTGAAGACTCAAAAAATAACACTTATACAATTAATATAAAATTTTATAATGAAGTAGTAAATCATAATGCTGATAAGGTTGATGAAAAAAATAATATATATACTTGGGTTATTAATAAAGATACAACGAAAGATAATTTATACTTTAAAATTGGACCTAAAGTTAGATATGATGTTATGATTTTTGATTATATTCAAAATAATTTAATTTCTATAATAGTAATAAGTGGAATTATTTTGTTTATGTTAATAACATCTTTGTATATTTATATTAAAATAAAAAAAAATAATGAAATAGATTAAATAATGTGATATACTTATTTATAGTTATGAGGTGGACATAATGAAGTTAAAATTCAAAGCAAGTGCTAAAGATTATTTAATTTTTGTAATATTTGCAGTAGTATTGTTGTATTTTGTTGCAATTGCAGTTTTAAATTTAGGAAGCTTTGCAACTAATGCAACATTTCATGGATTTAATCCAATTCCAGCATTTTCAAAAGAATATATAGTTCCAACTATCGTAGGATATATATTTTCCCTTATTTTTATTATAACTAGTGTTTCTTCCTATTTTTTTGAAAGAGATAAAGGATTTGGGTTTAGTACTGGTGTAAAAGAAGAAAAGGGATATTCTAGATGGTGCGAAGAAAAAGAATTTAAAAAGCAAGATAAAATTTATAAAGTTTTACCAAGTCAAGAAACTAGTGAATATGCAGGTATACCATTAATAAATAATGGTAAGGAAATTTGGGTTGATGGTGGGGAATATCATAATCTTATATTAGGTTCTACTGGTGCAGGTAAAACTCAAACAATGGTTCAACCAATGGTTAGAATTTTAGCTAAAAAAGGGGAATCAATGATTATTACCGATCCTAAAGGTGAAATTTATGAAAATAATGCAGAAATGTTAAGAGAAAAAGGATATAACATTGTATTATTAAACTTTCGTGATCCACAAAAAGGTAGTGCTTGGAATCCATTAGGCTTACCTTATCAATTGTATAAAAGCGGTAATAAAGATAAAGCAAACGAATTATTAGATGACTTAGCTATGAATATTCTTTACGATGATAAAGCACAAAGTCAAGACCCTTTCTGGGAAAAAACTTCAGCAGATTATTTTACAGGTTTAGCTTTAGCTTTATTTGAAGATGCAAAAGAAGAAGAGATAAACTTAAATACTATAAATTTAATGACTACAGTTGGGGAAGAAAAAATTGGTAATAGTACTTATATAAAAGAATATTTTAATTATAAGGATAAATCAAGTCCTGCATATATTAATGTTTCTTCTACAATAATGGCACCTAATGATACAAAAAGTAGTATTTTATCAGTATTTAAACAAAAAATAAAATTATTTTCATCAAGAGAAAATTTATCTGAAATGTTAAGTCATAGTGATTTTGATTTAAAAGATATTGGTAGAAAAAAAACTGCAGTTTTCTTAGTTATTCAGGATGAAAAGAAAACATATCATTCTTTAGTTACAATATTTATTAAACAATGTTATGAAACATTAATTGATGTAGCTCAAGAATCTGGTGGTAAATTACCATTTAAAACTAATTTTATACTAGATGAATTTGCTAATATGCCACCTTTAAAAGATGTAACAACAATGGTTACAGCTGCGAGAAGTAGAAATATAAGATTTACATTTATTATTCAAAATTTTGCACAATTATATCAAGTTTATGGAAAAGAAAATGGGGAAACAATAAAAGGTAACTGTGGTAATATTGTTTATCTTATTAGTAGTGAATTAGCTTCATTAGAGGAAATAAGTAAATTATGCGGTGAAGTAAAATCAAAAGAAAAAGATAAAACAGCAAGTACTCCTTTAGTTACTGTTAGTGACTTACAAAGATTACCAGAAAATACAATAATTGTTTTAAGAATTAGATCAATGCCATTTAAAACAAAAGTTGTTCCTGATTGGAAAATTCAAAAAGAAGGTGGTTGGGGTAAATCATATCCTAAAGCTACTTATCCAGAAAGAGAAAAACAAGAAATAAAATTATTTGATATAAAATCTTATGTAGATAAAAAAAGAGAAGCAAAATTAAATGAAATGATGAATTCATTCAATCCAATGAGTTCATCTACAACAGGTGGCACACCATTTAAACCATCTCCTTTAGCACAAAAAGATGATTCTTTTGATATAGATTCATTAGTTAAGAGAATTGATGCTAAAATTGCCGAATTAGAAGAACAAGAAAAACAAGAACAATTGAAAGATAAAAAAGAAACTAAAGAAGCATCAAAAGCTGAACAAAAAAATGTTGACAAAATTGTTCAACAAAATAATGAAGATAATATTAAAGATATTACATTAAAAGAAAATAATGTTGAAAAAGAAACTGTTTCGGATTATAATAGCAAAGAAGTTGTAAATAAAATTGAACCAAAAATTGAATTAGAAGAAGAAGATAATAAAGTAATTAATGGTGTTACTGACGATCAATTCTTTGATGATTTCTTTAATGATGAAGATTAGTTTAATTACCTTTATTAATTATTACTTAATACATATAATGTATTAGGGTGGTTATATGGTATTAAATATTTCAATAAAGGAATTATTAAATAAAAATAATGTAAATATTATTGATATTAGAAGTATTGAAAAATATAATGATAACCATATAAATGGTGCTATAAATATACCTTATATATTATTATTAAAAGATCCTGAAAAGTATTTAAATAAAAATGAAGAATATTATATATATTGTCAATATGGAAAAAATAGTTTAAAAGTTTGCAACATTTTGGCAGCAAAAGGATATAAAGTATATAATGTTATTAAAGGCTATGAAGGATGGTTATTAGAAAAATAGGTCTTATAATTAATATAAGGCTTTTTTTTTATAAAAATATGGTATAATTAAAATGGTGATTGTATGGAATATATAATAATAATTTTATTAATAATAATATTGATAATTTGTATTTTATCTTTATCAAAAAATATAAATGAATCAAATATAACTGAACGATTAGGTAAGTTAGAAACAAATGTTGTAAAAGAAGTTAGTGAATTTAAATCATCTTTTAGTAGAGATTTAACTAATGATTTTGATAAATTAAATGATAAATTAGATAATAAATTAACTTTAATTAATAATAAAGTTAATGAAAGATTAGATGAAAATTTTGAAAAAACTAATAAGACTTTTACTAATGTTTTAGAAAGATTATCTAAAATAGATGAAGCTCAAAAGAAAATTGATAATTTATCTAGTGATATTATATCTTTACAAAGTATTTTAACTGATAAAAAAACAAGAGGAATATTTGGTGAAGTTAATTTAAAAAACATTATGTATAATATATTTGGTGATAATGATAAAATATATCAAATGCAATATAAATTTAATAATGATACAATAGCTGACTGTGTCTTATTTGCGCCAGCCCCATTAGGAACAATTGCAATAGATTCAAAATTTCCTTTAGAACATTATCAAATTATGGTGGATAAAAAAAATGAAATAAGTATTAGAGAACAAGCAGAAAAGTTATTTAGAAATGATATGAAAAAACATATTGATGCGATAGCCAATAAATATATTATTGATGGTATTACATCAGATCAGGCAATTTTATTTTTACCAGCTGAAGCGATTTTCGCAGAAGTTAATGCCCATCATCCTGATATCATCGAATATGCTTATAAAAGAAGAGTGTGGATTACTAGTCCAACAACTTTAATTAGTACATTAACTACTATTCAAGTAATAATTAAAAATATGGAAAGAGATAAATATACAACTGTAATACATAATGAATTAAAATTGTTAAGTAATGAATTCAATAGATATAAAGAAAGATGGGATAAATTATATCGAAGTATTGAAACCGTAAGTAAAGATGTTAAGGATATACATACAACAACTGATAAGATAACAAAAAGATTTAATTCAATTAATCAAGTAGAAATGGAGAAAATAGATGTTGAATAAAATAAATATATTAATTTCTTTTGTATTTTGTTTTATTTCACTTTTGTTTACAATTATTAATAAAGATATAACAATATTATTATTTAGTTTAGTTGTAATAATTCCTTTTATATTAAAACTAAAACCAATTGTTACTTTTTTATATTTAATATTTAGTTTCATAGCTTTATTTTTAGGATGTCAATTACATTTTTTTAGAACTATTTATTGGTATGATAATTTTTCACATTTTATATGGGGATTTTTATCAAGTTTACTAGCAATTTTAATACTAAAGAAATTTAAAAAGTTTGATAATCTAATATTTAGTTGTTTGTTTATTTTTATATTTTCTTTAGCTACTTCTGGACTATGGGAAATATTTGAATTTATGGTAGATAATTTATTTAATGGTGACATGCAAAGAAAAGCAACTGGTGTCTATGATACAATGAAGGATATTATAATTACTTTATTTGGTAATATATTGTTTATATTAAGTTTTATATTTGAATATAAAAATAAAAAATTATTGATTAGATTTTTGATAGATAATTTGTAGGAGGACTTTATGGAAGAAAAAATTATAGAATTATTAAAAAACAGTGACAAAGCTTTATCAGTTACTGAAATTAATGACGGATTAGGTTTTAGTTCAGTGGACGAATTAAAACAATTATTAAAAGTATTAAATGAAATGGAAGATAGTTTAAAATTATATAGAACTAAAAAAAATAATTATTTATTATTTACTAATAGTCATTTAAAACTAGGAACAATGATAGCTAATAAAAAAGGATATGGTTTTGTTGATATTGATGGTGATGATGATGTTTTTATTGCCCCAACTAATATGAATGGCGCAATTCATGGGGACAGAGTAGTAGTAGAAATAACTTCACCAAAAGGTATTGATTTAGAAGGTAGAATAGTTAAAATAGTTGATCGTAAATTTAAACAAATGGTAGGAGAAGTATATTTTAATAAGAATGTTCCTTATGTAGATTTAGATGACGAAAGAGTAAAAATAACTATTAAATTAGATAAAACTATGGGTGCTATGCCTGGACATAAGGTTTTAGTAAAAATAACTAATAAATTAAAAGATAATAATTATAAAGGTGAAGTTATTAAAATATTAGGTCATAAAAATGATCCTGGTGTTGATATTTTATCTATTACTAATGAAATGGGTATTCCTGATACTTTTAGTGATGAAACAATGAAGGAAGTAGATAATTTACCTGATGAAGTATTAGAAAAAGATTTAGTTAATCGAACTGATTTAAGAAATGAAATTATATTTACTATCGATGGTGATGACACTAAAGATATTGATGATGCTATATCAATTGAAAAAGTTGGAGATAATTATAAATTAGGTGTTCATATTGCTGATGTAAGTTATTATGTAAGACCAAATACATCATTAGATAGTGAAGCATTTGATCGCGGTACTAGTGTTTATTTAGCTGATAGAGTAATACCTATGCTACCTCATAAATTATCTAATGGTATTTGTTCTTTAAATCCTAATGTAGATAGATTAGCAGTATCATGTATTATGGAAATAGATCAAAATGGTAATGTTGTAGATTATGATATTTTACAAACTGTTATTAGATCTAGAAAACAAATGACATATAAAAATGTCAATAAAATATTAGAAGAAAATATAGTGCCAGAAGGATATGAAGAATATGAAGAAAAATTAAGACTAATGTTAGAATTAGCGCATATCTTACGTAAAAATAAAGAAAATAGAGGTTATATTGATTTTGACATTGATGAATCTAAAATAATAGTTGATGATAAAGGAAAAGCTATTGATGTTACATTAAGATATCGTGGAGAAGGAGAAAAGTTAATTGAAGACTTTATGATAGTTGCTAATGAAACAGTAGCTACTCATATCTATTATATGGAATTACCTTTTATTTATCGTATTCATGGTGAACCTAATGAAGAAAAAATTAATAACTTTATGAGATTTCTAAATATTTTAGGTTATAAAGTAAAAGAAGATTTACATAAATTAACTCCTAAAACTATGCAAAATATATTAAGTCAATTAAAAGATAAAAAGGAATTTCATTTATTGTCAGCTTTATTATTAAGAAGTATGCAAAAAGCCATATATGATACAAATAATATAGGACATTTTGGTATTGCTAGTAAATGTTATACTCATTTTACATCTCCAATTAGAAGATATCCAGATACAACAGTACATAGATTACTACATACTTATATATTTGATAATAATATTAATAATGAAACAATTAACTTTTATGAAAGAGAATTGCCTTTTGTAGCAGAACATGCATCTAATATGGAAAGAAGAAGCATTGAATGTGAACGTGCAGTTGATGATATGAAAAAAGCTGAATATATGATGGATCATATTGGTGAAGAATATGAAGGTATCATTAGCTCAGTTATGCCATTTGGTATGTTTGTTGAATTACCTAATTTAATTGAAGGATTAGTTAGATTAGATAGCATTAAAGGTGATTATTATACTTATGATGAAACAACATTTACAGTAAGAGGTAATAAAGATAAACGAGGATTTAGATTAGGCGATAGTGTTAAAGTAAGAGTTGTAGCTGCAGATAAAGAAAAACGAACAATTGACTTCGAGGTGGTAAGAGATGGAGATACAAAACAGGAAAGTTAATTTTGATTATGAAATAATTGATACATTTGAAGCAGGTATTGTTTTAACTGGAACAGAAATTAAATCAATAAGACTAGGAAAATGTAATTTAAAAGATAGTTATGCAATTATTAAGAATAATGAAATATTTATTCTTAATATGCATATCAGTCAATATGAACAAGGAAATAGATTTAATCATGAAGAAACTAGAACAAGAAAACTATTAATGCATAAAAAAGAAATTTTAAAGTTAAGAGATAAGTTAGAAATAGATGGTTTTACCTTAGTACCAATTAAATTATATTTTAAAGGTAGTAAAGCTAAATTATTAATTGGTTTAGCTAAAGGTAAGAAAAACTATGATAAAAGGGAAGCAATTAAGAAAAAAGATATAGAAAGACAAATAGCTAAAGATTTAAAGAATTATTAATATGAAAAACATAGAATTGGAAAATAAAAATGAATTTATAATAAAGAGTAATAAAATGATTGCTTCAGTAAATAGTTATTTAAGTTTAATCAAAAAGTTAACAGATGTTAATTTAGATAATATTGCAGATATATATTTTGAAAAAAATTAGAACTAGAAAAATATTATAATTCACAAGGATTAAAATATTTTGAATTAGAGGATAGTATCACAAATAAAATTATTGAAAATTATTTATTTAATTTCTCATTATATGGTTTTTATAGATTAGAAAAAATTATAAAAATAGTTGCAAAATACTATGGTTTACCTTTTTTCAATTTTTTTGGCAATATAATAATTAACAAAATTCTTAAAGAATATCAATGTGTTTGTAAAATAATTAAAAATTTTACAGTAAAAGAAAACTTTTTACAATCATTATGTTATTATATAGATATAAATAATAATTTAAATATTGAAGAATTAGAAGATTTAAAAAAACAATTATTATTTTTGAAAATAAATAATATAGAATTTATTGATTTAAAAGATGCTTATAATGCAAAAAAAATGTAAATATTTCAAATTTACAAATTGTTTAAAATGTGGTATAATTGTTACCACATGGGGTCGCTTAGTTTCGACGGAAATAATAATTTTTAAAGGGCAAGTCGTAAGATATACGATACATTCAAATTTAAAAATAACTGGAAACAGAAATCAATTAGCTTTCGCTTAATAATTTAGAAGGCTGCTTCTTTATATTTTTACTCACGGAATATAAAAGAGGCTCGATTAGTGAGTTATATTGATAGTTTTTTTCTAGAATTATCAAAGAATAAATATAGAAATTACTAAATAAAATTTTGATAGTTTATTATTATTTAGGACATTAATAAATTATCTAAACTTGTAGAACTTTAATCTTTGTATTTTCGGACAGGGGTGCGATTCCCCTCGACTCCACCAAATGAAAAATAATCAATTAGAAATAATTGATTTTTTAATTATGTAGTTAAATTTTTTATTATGAATTAAAAAAATCTGTTTCATGAAAGTATTATTATAAATAATAATTCAAAATAAATTTTTGACTTTTATTTAACTTAATGTTATAATTATTTTACTTAAGAGGTGAATTAAAATGAAAATTAGTTCAGTCAATTTAGCAATTAGTGCAGTTAGACGTAGTCAATACCCAACAGATAATAAACCAGAATTTTTATTAGTTGGACGTTCTAATGTTGGTAAAAGTAGTTTTATAAATACATTAATTAATAGAAAAAATTATGCTAGAACATCTGCTACACCTGGTAAGACGCAAACAATTAATTTTTATCTAGTTAATGAGCAATATTATTTAGTAGATGCTCCTGGATATGGTTATGCTCAAGTAAATAAGAAAAAACAAAAAAAATTTGGTCTTATGATGGAAGATTATTTAACTAATAGAAAAAATTTAAAACAAGTTTTTATGTTAGTAGACTTTAGACATAAATTATCAAATGACGATATAATGATGTATAACTTTTTAAAATATTATAAATTGCCTGTTACTATAGTAGCAACTAAAGTAGATAAAATTCCAATTACTAAACAGCAACAACAAAGAAATATTTTATTAGAAGATTTAGATTTAGTAGTAGGTGATGAATTTGTAATGTTTAGTAATGTTACAAAAATAGGTAAAGATGAAATATATCAAAAAATAGAAAGAACAATGTAATTGACATTTTATTAATTATTTCATAAACTATTTTAGGTGGTTAAATTGAAATTAATCAGTAAAGATAATAAAATTATTGTTTTTTTATATAAAAGAATTAATTTTAAACAAATTAATTTGGAGAACTATTTTAAAAAATTATTTATTAAATTTAAAGAAGATTATCATATAGAATTAAATGGTTATTATAGTATCAATATCTATATAGATAAATTTTATGGTAGTGTTATAGAGATAGAGAATGAAGATTTAGATTATTATAATTATTTTAATCAAATAGATATGGAAGTTAAATTAAATGATAATGTATTTTTATATGAAATGGATTATGAATATTTAAATAAAAGTATAATAAATAATTCAAATATATATAAATTAAAAGATAAACTATATATACAAGTGAAAGATAATAATATTTTAAATAAAATATTAGAATATTCAAATATTATATATGGTGATAAGATAAAATATATTTTAAGAAACAGTAAGAAGGTGAAATTATGAAAAAATCAGTTGTAGCATTAGTTGGAAGACCAAATGTTGGTAAAAGTACATTATTTAATAGACTAGTTGGGTCAAAAATGGCTATAATAGAAGATATTCCTGGTATTACAAGAGATAGATTATATGGTAACGTCAAGTTTGAAAATTATTCTTTTCATTTGATTGATACTGGTGGTATTGATATTAGTGATGAAAAATTTAATGATGAAATAAAAGTTCAAGCTGAAATAGCAATCAATGAAGCTGATGTTATTGTTTTTGTAGTGGATGCTAAAGAAGGAATAACAACTAATGACTTAGTAGTTAAGGACATGCTATTAAAGTCAGGTAAAAAAATAATAGTAGCTATTAACAAAATAGATAGTAAGTTAGCTAAAGATAATATATATGATTTTTATGAATTAGGATTTGATAATTATATAAATATAAGTTCTGAACAAAATGAGGGAATTTATGAATTGTTAAAAGAAATAACTAAAGATTTTAAAGAAGTAATCGAAGAAGATGATGATTCAATAAAATTTAGTGTTATTGGTAGACCAAATGTTGGAAAAAGTAGTTTAGTTAATGCTATTTTAAATGAAGAAAGAGTAATTGTAAGTAACGTTGCTGGAACTACAAGAGATGCAATTGATACACCATTTACTTATCATAATGAAAGATTTATTGTTATAGATACTGCTGGTATGAGAAAAAAAGGTAAAATTTATGAAGCCGTAGAAAAATATAGTTTATTAAGAAGTATGAAAGCAATTGATAGATCTGATGTCTGTTTATTAGTGCTTGATGCCGAAACAGGAATAATTGAGCATGATAAACATATAGCAGGTTATGCAATTGAAGCGGGTAAGCCAATAATTATAGTAGTTAATAAATGGGATACAGTTGATGATAAAGATGAATCAATGAAAAAATTTATTAAAGATATTCGTAATAATTTTCAATTTATGCCTTATGCACCAATTGTATTTTTATCAGCAAAAACACGTAAAAGAATGCATACTTTAATGCCTGAAATAATAAAAGTTTATAATAATAGTACTAAAATGATTGCAACTAACTTAATAAATGACTGTATAAAAGATGCTTATAATCTTAATTTACCACCATCTTATAAAGGTAAAAGATTGAAAATTTATTTTTGTAATCAAGCATCAAATAAACCACCAACATTTAATATTCAAGTAAATAGTAAAGGTTTAATTCATTTTTCTTATGAAAGATATTTGGAAAATAAAATAAGAGAGTCTTTTGATTTTGAAGGTACACCGATAGTATTACAATTCAAAAATAAAGGAGAACAAGAAAATTAAATTATCTTGTTTTTTTTCTTGAATTTGGTTATATAATTTAGTATAATTATTGTGAATAGAAAGTGTGATAATATGAAAGTTAAGATAGATAAACATAAATTAACAAATGATAAGTTGCTTGTATATAATAAACCAAAAAAAGTATATATACCTTTAATAAGTGGTAATGACACTAATATCACTATTTTAGTAAAAAAAGGGGAATATGTTTATAAAGGAAGTATTATTGGAAAAAGAAAAGGAGATTTTCGTATTCCAATTCACTCTAGTGTTAGTGGCACAGTATTAGATTTTGAAGAGAAAACATGTTTTAATGGTGAAAAAGTAAAATGTGTTGTAATTGAAAATGATTTTAAAGAAAAAATTGAACAAAAATTAAGTGTAAAAAGAAGTATAAATAAATATACTAAAGAAGAATTTTTAAATTTATTGATGGAAAATGGAATAGTTGGTTTAGGTGGAGCTGGCTTTCCTACATATGTAAAATATGAACCTAAAAATATAAATACACTTATTGTTAATGCTGTAGAATGTGAACCATATATTACATCAGATCATATTTTGGCTAAACAAAAATGTGAAGAAATTTTAGAAGCAATAGATGCTATATTAGAAATAAATAAAATTAAAGAAGCTATAATTGCAATAAAAAAAGAAAATGTTGAATTAAAACAAATATTTGATAATTATATTGGAACTTATTTGAAAATTAAAATTAAATTAGTTCCTAATGTTTATCCAATGGGATGGGAAAGAAAATTAATAAAAGAAGTAACTCATAAAGAATACGATAAATATCCAATAGAAGAAGGAATAGTTGTTAATAATATTTCAACTATTTATGCAATATATGAAGCTTTAAAATATAATAAACCATTGATAGAAAGAATAATAACTTTTTCTGGTGAAAATTTGCAAGACAAAAGAAATGTTTTAGTAAAAATAGGAACACCAGTAAGTGAAGTTTTAGAGCAATTAAAAGTTAAGGAAAATAGTGTAATTGTTGCTGGTGGGCCAATGATGGGTAAAAAAGTAGAAGATTTAGTTGTATCAGCTAATATGAATTGTATTTTAGCTTTAGAACACAAAATAGATATACCTACAATTTGTTTAAAATGTGGCAAATGCGTTGAGGTATGTCCATCAAAATTAAGCCCAGTTTTAATTATGAGAACAAAAGTAAAAAAAGATAAAGATATTAATAAATTAAAAAAATTACATCCAGAAAAATGTATTGAATGTGGATTATGTTCTTATATATGTCCTGCTAATTTGTTAGTTAGAGAAAGAGTTAAAGATGCAAAAAAAATATTAAGAGGTGATAAATAATGGGACCATTTTTAAGAAGCAAATATAAAACACATAGAATAATGATTAATTTATTAATTGCTTTATTACCACTTATAATTTTTAGTATTTATAAAAATTGTTATATTCCTTATAGTCATGGCATGATAAGTTTTATTGAAATGTTTAGTCCAATAATTTCAATCATAATTGCATCATTAACATCATTTATAGTTGAAGCTATTTATGCTTTAATTTTAAAGAAAAAAAACTATATTAAAAACTCTTATGCATTTTTTCCAGGATTATTTTTAGCTTTGATTTTACCTTTACATACACCAATATATATTTTAGTTATTGGAAGTGCTATAGCAAGTATTAGTAAAATAGCTTTTGGTGGGTTTGGTAAAAATATATTTAATCCTGCTTTAGTTGGATACTTATTTATAATATTGTTTTTTTCTAGTATCTTAACTACTGATAATTATTTTAGTGCATATGAATTAGATACTATTAGTAAAGCTACTCCTTTAACTAATGCATCAATGGTAACTGGTCTTGGAAGTTATAATGAATTAGTAAAACCTTATGGTGATTTATCTAATTTCTTTATTGGTACTATTCCGGGTAGTTTTATTGAAACAAGTGCTTTATTATGTTTAGTTGCTTTTATATTTTTAAGTTTAACAAAAACAATTAAATGGCGTATACCTTTATTTTATGTTTTAACGGTATTTGTAATAACATTAGGAATAAGTAGATTGTTAGGTGAAGGCATCTATTATCCATTCTTTCATATTTTAAGTGGTGGATTAATGTTTGGGGCTGTTTTTATGGCTACTGATCCAGTGACTAGTTGTGTTACACCAATTGGTCAAACATTACAAGGAATTTTATTGGGATTAATAACTGTTATATTTAGATTTACTGGTGTAGAAGGTGTAGCATTTAGTATTTTAATAGTAAACATGTTTGTTATTTTCTTAGATAAAATAGGAGTTCAATCAAGATTTAATTTTATTAAATCAATTATTTGGTTCTTCTTAATTTGTATTGTTATTATGATTTCAACAATATTGTTAGCTTCTACTAGAAGAGTTGAAGGAAGCAGTGATCCTAATTTTGAATTAATCAGTAAAGAAAAAGTAAATAATCAAACTATTTACAATGTTTCTCAAAAAGGTTACGGTGGTAAAATAAAAGCATCTGTTACTTTTGAAAATGGTAAAATAATTTCTATTGAAATCACATCCCATCATGAAACAGCTAATAGATATCAATTAGTACTTGATGAAGATTATATAAATAAATTAATAGTTAATCAAAATGATTTAGAATCATTAGATACAGTAAGTAGTGCGACAGTTACTTCTAATGCTTTAAAGAAAATGATTACAAATGTATTAGAATACGAAAAATCAAATTAATTTTTGATTTTTTTTAACAAATAATTAAATCTTATAAGAAATTGTGTGTATTTGTAAATTTATTTATAAATTAAGAAGGATTTTAACCTCCTTTTGGCTAATAAAACTAATAGGAGGTGATTTATATAAAAAAATTTTATACAGCAAGATATGAACCAATTTTCATGTATGCTGCTGTTAAAAAAGAATTCTTAATAGCAATTTTAGAGACAATTATAGATAAAAAAATTGAAGACTTACAAATATTAAATCCTAATTTAATTCAAGAATATTATAAAATACGTGGTCAAAGATTAGATTTGTTAGTAAAAACAAAAGATGAAATAATAAATGTTGAATTAAATACTAATTATAGTGAAGAAATAAAAATAAGAAATCTACATTACATTTTTAAGTTAGCAAGTGAAAATACAGAAAGAGGAAATAAATACAAAGTAGGTCATTCGATAATTCAAGTAAATTTAAATTTTTATAATAGTAAATATGAAAAAAGTATATACACATTATATGATAGAATAAACAAAATAGAGTTAACTGATTATATAAAAATATATAATGTAGGTATAGACAAATACATAAAAAACTATTATAATAATGATAAGAAGTTTACCAAAGGTGAAGAAGCATTAATTATGTTAGATTTGGGTAAGCAAGGATTAGAAGAATTATCGGAAAAGAGTGAGATAGTGAATAATTTTAAAGAAGAAGTAATAAAAGCTAACAATGATCAATTTATAGTAGATTGGATAAGTAAAGAAGAAGAGCAAAAACAATATGAAGAAGTAATGTATGAAAAGGGACTTAATCAAGGATTATCTGAAGGAAAATTAGAAGGAATCGAACAAAATAAAATAGAAAATGCTAAAAAAATGTTAGAATTAAATATGGATTTAAAAACAATAAGTAAAATAACAAATTTAACTATAGAACAAATTAATGACTTAAAATAGTCATTTTTTTTCAATTTTTATTCATATATTTATTAAGGTGAAAAAATGATAAAAAAATCTATAGCTTTAAAATTTTTGGTATTAGTTATTTTAACAATTTTAACGTTAATATTATTAAAAAATGATAAATTCAAATCTAATTTTTATAAATATATATATGAAGATAATATTTCCTTTGCGCAAATAAATAAATGGTATCAAGATAAATTTGGTTCTAGCTTACCTTTTAGTAAGTATTTTGAAACTATAACGCCAGTATTTAATGAAAAATTAAATTATAAAGAAGCTAATAAATATAAAGATGGTGTATCTTTATTAGTTGAAGATAATTATTTAGTACCGGCTATAGATTCTGGAATTGTAATATTTATAGGTGAAAAAGAAGGATATGGGAATACAATAATTATTCAACAAGAAAATGGTATTGATTTATGGTATTCTAATCTAAAAGAAATTAATTTAAAATTGTATGATTATATTAAAGATGGAAGTTTAATTGGCGTTTCAAATTCTAATTTATATTTAGTATTTTATAAAGATGGTGAGGTAATTGATTACCAAGAATACATTTAAAATTCATATATTTTTTTATATAATTGGTTTTATTTGTTTTTTAACGGGTAATTTTAAAAATTTTATTATTTTTAGTTCAATTATTATTGTTCATGAATTAGGCCATATAATAGGAGCCTTAATATTTAAATGGAAGATTGATAAAATAATTTTATTACCTTTTGGTGGTATTACAATATTTAAAGAAAATATTGATAAATCATTAAAAGAAGAATTTATCATAGCTATATTAGGGCCTTTATTTCAAATTGTTTTTTATTTATTATATAAAGATAATTTAATATTTAATTATTATAATATAGCAATATTATTATTTAATCTATTACCAATTTATCCATTAGATGGTAGCAAAATATTTAATGTTTTATTTAATTTATTTTTTTCTTATAAATTAAGTCATATTTTAAGTATAATATTATCCTTTATTTTTATTATTTTAATTATATTATATAAAATAGATTTATCGCTTATTTTAATATTTATAATAGTTGAATTATTTAAAGAAATTATTAAACATAAATATTATTTTAATAAATTTTTATTAGAAAGATATTTAAATAATTTTAATTATAAAAAACATAAAATTATTAAAAATATAAATGGTATGAAAAAACAAACCAAACATATTTTTAATATTAATAATAAATTTTATACAGAAAAAGAAATTATTAGAAAAATGTTTGACAAATAAGGGGAAATGTGCTAAAATTAAGAACTGTGTAGAGGCCTCTCTACAACCGCACAGAAAAGGTTTTAAGTATAATCACCTTAATGGCGAGTCTGAGATTAAAGGAGGTAAAATATGAAAGCAGTAATCGAAACAGGTGGAAAACAATACTATGTTGAAGAAGGTTCAGTAATTTATGTTGAAAAATTAGATGCTGAAGCTGGAAAAGAAATAAAATTTGACAAAGTATTAATGATCAATGGTGTTCCTGGACATCCTTATTTAAGTAATGTAACAGTTAAGGGTGAAGTTATTAAACACGGTAAAGATAAAAAAATCAAAGTATTTAAATATAATCAAAAGAAAAAATACCGTAAAACTCAAGGTCATCGTCAACCATATACTAAAGTTAAAATTAAAAAAATTGAAGAAAAATAATGATTAAAATAAGTATTAAAGAAAAACAAATAATTATTAAGGGACACGCTAATTATGATGAATTAGGGAAAGACATAGTTTGTGCTTCCGTATCGTCAATGGTAATTACAACAGTTAATGCTATATTAAGAATTGATAGTGATGCAATTAAATATAGTGATGATAATGGTGTTACTATTGATATTATTAAAGATGATGAAATAACAAATAAATTAATTAATAATTTGATTGATTTATTAGAAGAATTAGAAAAACAATACCCTAAATATATAGAAATAAGGAGGTGTTAATTGTGTTAAAATTGATGCAATTAAATATACAATTATTTGCTCACAAAAAAGGACAAGGTTCTACTAAAAATGGTCGTGATTCAATTTCAAAAAGACTAGGAGCTAAAGCTAGTGATGGTGAGTATGTAACAGGTGGATCTATTTTATATCGTCAAAGAGGAACTAAAGTTTATCCAGGTGTTAATGTTGGAATTGGTTCTGATGATACTGTTTATGCAAAAATAGACGGATATGTTAAATTTGAAAGAGTTGGAAAAGATAAAAAACAAGTAAGTGTTTACGCTACTAAATAGTTTTTTATCTTTTTTTTTACAAATGAAGAACAAATTTTTAAAAAATATGGTATAATTGCTATAGAGGTAGATTATATGAAAATATTGTTGATAGTTGATGATTCAAGTATTATTACAACTTTTGCTGCTAAAATGTTTAAAGATGAATATAATGTTATAGTTGCTAAAGATGGAAGTGAAGCTATTGAAGCTGTTAGAAATAATTTTGATAGTGAATTTGTAGGGATGTTTTTAGATTTAAATATGCCTAATTTTAATGGTTTTCAAGTTTTAGAAGTTTTTAAAAATCATAATTTATTTTATAAAATACCTGTTTGTATTTTAACTGGGGATGACACTAAAGATTCAATTGATAGGGTATTTAATTATCCAATAGTTGATGTTTTAAATAAACCTTTTAATGAAAAAGAAATAAGAATATGCTTAGAAAAAATGATTTTAAGAAAATAGTATTTACTACTATTTTTTTTTAATGTATAATTGTAGTTGGTGATTTACTATGTTTATTGATGAAGTGAAGTTAGAACTTATCGCCGGAACTGGTGGCGATGGGTGTATGGCTTTTAGAAGAGAAAAATTTGTAGAAATGGGCGGGCCTTTTGGTGGTAATGGCGGAAAAGGTTCAGATATTATTTTTAAAGTAGATGAAGGTTTAAATACTTTAATTGATTTAAGATATCAAAAGCAAATTAAAGGTAAAAAAGGAGAAAATGGACAAGGTAAAGGAATGCATGGTGCTAAAGCAGAAGATATTATTGTTAAAGTACCATTAGGAACGGTTGTCACTGATTTAGATACTAATTTAATTATTGCTGATTTAACTAAAAAGGACGATGAAGTTGTTGTTGCTGCTGGTGGCCGTGGTGGAAGAGGTAATATTGCTTTTGCTACTAAATCTAATCCTGCCCCTCATTTTTCCGAAAATGGTGAACCTGGTGAGGTTAGAAATGTTAAAGTAGAATTAAAATTATTAGCTGATGTTGGCTTAGTTGGAATGCCAAGTGTCGGTAAATCAACTATTATATCTCAAATATCTAAGGCTAAACCTAAGATAGCAGCTTATCATTTTACAACTTTAAAACCTAATTTAGGAGTTGTTAAATCTAATAATTCTTCATTTGTAGTTGCTGATTTACCTGGATTAATTGAAGGTGCTAGTAATGGCGATGGTTTGGGTGATCAATTTTTAAAACATATTGAAAGAACTAGAGTAATTGCTCATGTTATTGATATGGGGGCAACAGAAGGAAGAAATCCATATGATGATTATGTAATTATCAATAATGAGTTAAAACAATTTAATCCGAAAATACTTGATAAACCACAAATTATCATAGCCAATAAAATGGATATGCCAAATGCTTTAGGTAATTTAGAAGAATTTAAAAAGAAAGTAAACGTACCTATTTATCCTATTAAAGCTATAACTAATGAAGGATTAAAAGAAGTTATTGAAGTACTAGCTAGTATGTTAGACAAAATAAAGAAAGAACCTTTATATGAAGAAGAAAAATTTGAAAGTCATGTTTTATATAAATTTAAAGAAGAAAAACCATTTACAATTGTTAAAGAAGATAACACTTGGGTTGTCAAAGGAGAAAAAATTGAAAAATTATTAAAAATGACTAAGTTTAATACTGATGAATCTGCTAATAGATTTGCTAATAAATTAAGAAAATATGGCGTTGATGATGAGCTTAGAAAATTAGGTGCTGTTGAAGGAGATACTATCAGAATATTAGATTTTGAATTTGAATATAAAGAATAAAAAACTGTCTCAATATTATGAGACAAGTTTTTTATAGAAAGTGTTATTTCAACACTTTTTTTAAAATATAAATTAATAATGGTATAAAAAATAATATGATAATACTTAAATAAGGGTAGATATTCATATAGAAATTAAGGGCTATTGTATTGTTTTTAAATATATAATTAGTTAAAAATAAAACAATTGAAACTAATAGTATATTTAGAATAATTTTTTTATTAAATTTAAAAGTTTTAGTTATACTTGTTTTTGTAAAATAAACACATAATGCGCAACTCATTACAGAATCAAATATCCATTGAACTGATAAAATTGATTCAACTCTTTGAAAAAAGTTAGCAATATTAATTGTTTTTAAAATATGGAATTCAGGATATTGATAAAGGTTAGTTAGATTGATTCCAAATATAGAAACGCATACAACGATTATTAAAAAGAAAGCTAAATAAGTAAAAGAATATACTTTTAGAAAAGGTTTAATAATATTACCATTAATATCGTTTTTAGGAAAAATTAATAATATAAATAAAGGTAATATATTCAAACCTATAATAGGGATAATACCTTTAAATACAGGATTTAATCCTTCATTTAAAAATGGTTTTAATAAACTAAAATCTGTTTTCCCAATTAAAGATAATGCAGCAGTTAAAAATAAAATAACATTCATTATAAAAAATATTGTTCCTGCTCTAGCAACAGATGTAATATTTTTAAAACTCATATATAAAATGCCAATAATAAATATTAATGAAATAATAAATAAAGGAGTTTGAAATAAAAACTGTGAATAAATGAAATTAGTTAAATTCCATAAAACTAAACTAGCATGAAATATAATAAATACTATAAATATTATATTAAATAATTTACCAAGCAATCCTAAATCATTATTTATATCGATAATGTTTTTTTTCTTATCTAAATTAAATAACAAATAATATAAAATTAATGGTATAAAACTTAATATAAATGAAAGAATTATACTAATCCAGCCATTTTGTTTAGCTATGTGTAAAACACTATATATGGCAGGGCCAAAAAACAATGAACGCATTAAAAACGATGATAAAACACTATATTCTTTATTAGTCAATTAATTCACCTCGATTACATTATTAATAGAACCTTTTGCTTGCAATTTTAAGTCAACATTGATTTCAGCTTCTAAATTAGGAAATATAACTTCATCCCAATTTTCATTATAATTTTTATAATCATTTTTATATACATAATTTCCAAAACCAAATATATCTGTTTTATTTTTTTGAGCTAAATCAATTGCTTTATTAACATATTCTTTTATTTTTTCTATATCTTTATTTTTTATTTCTTCAATTACTTTATTATCATCTAAATTAACGTTAGAATCTATTTCTTGAATTGAACCATTAGTTTTAATATTTATTATTACTTTATTATTTTTAACTTCAAAATCAGTTTTCATTTCTGTTATTTCAGTAACTACTTTTTTATCATTATAATCGATTATAACGCCTAAAATATATACTTTATTGTTTATAATATTTATACCTTTACTTTCATCACCATTAGCATATGTTACAAATTTATTATCTTTAAATATACCTAACATGTCTAATTTTAAATATGTTTGTGGTTCGTTTTCTTCAATGTTTTCATTTTTGTTGCCACTTTCTACATCTCCTATAATAGTAACTGATGGTAGTACAGGATTAACTCCTTCAGTAGTTAATGTTTTAACAAATTCAGTAAAATCCACAGTATAAGTAAATCCTTGTAATTTGTCAGTTATTTCTAAATTTTTAGCTAAATTTTGAGAAGGGAAAGTTTCTAGTGGGGTAGTTATTTTTAAGATATCTCCTGCTTTTTTATCTTTAGCTAAAACTAATTGAAAGTTATTTCTTGTTTGGGGATATCTAAATAAAAAATCAATCACATCATTTAAGTTGTTTTTAGCTATTTCTTCTGACAAAACTAAAACATCAATATGACTTAAATATATTTGTTTAGAAAGTGCTAAAGAAGTATCTTTAAATGCTTCATATATAGTATCTCCGTTACCTTCATAAACAGTTGCTTGAGGACTAATACTACCATCTGAACCTTCTTTTTTTGAATTAGCAATCATTATTGTTACTTTATAATTTTCTTCTTTATCAATAGCAATGCCAGTTGTTATAGCAAGTTCATTTAATTCTCTATAATTATAACAACCACTTAATAATAAAATTAAAGGAATTATTAGTAATTTTTTCATTTTTCACTTCCTATTCTATTGATATTTTTTTTATTAAAATAAGTAGGTCTAGTTTTTATAGATTGCTGTGGGAATCTAGTTATTGAGTTTTTAAAATCTTTTAATGAAAAAGGAGAAAGAGGAGATAAGAAAGGTGTTCCTAATACTTCAATACTTGCTAATTGAGTAACAAAAACTATAAATAATATAACTATACCTATTAAACCAAATAGACAAGCAGCTAACATAAATAAAATTCGCCATGTTCTAATAGCATTAGTTATATCAGGATCGTTAAATCCCATTCCTGATACTGCCGAAACAGATATTATAATTACAACGATAGGTGAAATAATACCGGCTGAAACTGCTGCTTCTCCTAAAATTAAAGCTCCAACAATACTAATAGAAGCACCCATTATTTGAGGTTTCCTTGTATCTGCTTCCCTTAATATTTCATAGGCAATAATTAAAATTAGTATTTCAATAATTGTCGGGAAGGGGACACTTTCTTTTTGAATTGAAAAAGATATTAATAAAGAACTAGGGACGACTTCCATATTAAATGTAGTAACTGCAATATAAATAGCTGGAACTAATATAGCAATAAAAAAAGCTATATATCTTAATATTATAGTGAATGATGCATTGAATGGTTTTGTATAATAATCTTCTGAAGAATTAAAAAAATCTGCAAAGACTGTAGGTAATAATAAAACATAAGGTGTGTTTTCCACCATAATAGCTATTTTACCATTTAATAATCCCATACTAACAACATCAGGTCTTTCTGTTGAAATAACTCTAGGTAAAAAAGATTTTTGATTAGATAATAATTCTTTAATATAATTAGAATCGATAATACCATCAATATCAATTTTATTTAATTTTTCTTTTAATTTATCTACTTGTTTTTTATCCACAATATCATTTATGTAACTAATTACTACTTTAGTTTTAGTTCTTTTTCCTACTTTGGTTTCATCAAAATATAAATTACTATCCTTAATTCTTTTTCTAATTAATCCCATATTAGCTAGTATATTTTCAATAAAACAATCTTTTGGGCCTTTTAATACTGGTTCACTACTAGCTTCAGTAATACTTCTATCTAATAAAGCTTTAGTTTCTAAAGTTATACATTTATCAAATCCATCTACAAAAATACATGTAAATCCACTAGATAAATGATAAAAAATATCATCATAAGTATTTATTATTTTTACTTTACTATTAGGGATTGTATTATTAATATTATCAAATAAATTTTCAAATATATTTTTTTTACTTCTTACATTAATACTTAAACTTTTACCTAAATAATTACTTATTTTATCATCACTAGCAACACTTTCTAAAAACATGAAAGCTACTTTTTCTTTATGAATATTAAAGTATCTTACATTAATGTCACTACTATTACCATTCATTTCTTTAATATGATTAATTATTCTATCTAACTCTTTATCCATAGTTTCACCTACTTTATAATTATTATGGATAAATATAAATTAAATAATACTAAATTGTTAATTTTGTCGAATTAAAACTATAATATTAAAAATTTTTTTTAATATTTTTTATTAGGTGATATATTTATGGGACTAACAGATAATGAAGTAATTGAATCAAGAAAAAAATTTGGATCTAATGTAATTAACTCTAGTAAAAAAAATAGTTTTATAAAACAGTATATAGCTACTTTAGGTGACCCTATAATAAGAATACTATTAATTGCTTTAGGAATAAAAACAGTATTTTTAATTCAAAATTTTGATTGGTATGAAACAGTTGGTATCGTAATAGCAATATTCCTAGCTTCATTTATCTCAACTGTTAGTGAATATGGTAGTGAGAAAGCATTTGAAAAATTACAAGAAGAATCATCTAAAATAAAATGTAAAGTTTTAAGAAATAAAAAAGTAGTGGAAGTTAATATTGAAGATGTAGTAGTAGGTGATATAGTTTTATTAGAATCAGGAGATAGAATACCTGCTGATGGAGAAATAATTGAAGGAGAAATAACAGTTGATGAATCAAGCATTACTGGTGAAGCTAAAGAGATATATAAAAATATTGAGAACAAAATTGTTTTTAGAGGAACTATTGTTTATTCTAAACAAGCTAAAATGATTGTTACCAAAGTAGGGGATAATACTTTTTATGGTTCAATATCTAAAGAATTACAAGAAAGTCAACCAGAAAGTCCATTAAAATTAAGATTGAGAAAATTAGCTGAAGTAATTAGTAAAATAGGTTATATTGGAGCTTTCTTAGTTTTCTTTTCTTATTTATTTTCAGTAATATTTATTAAAAATAATTTTGATTTTAATTTAATTAAAGAAACTATTACTAATATTCCTTTAATAAGTGGTCATATTTTATATGCCTTGACATTATGTGTTACAGTAATAGTAGTTGCAGTACCAGAAGGATTACCAATGATGATTACTTTAGTATTGTCATCTAATGTTAAAAGAATGTTGAAAGATAATGTCCTAGTTAGAAAATTACATGGTATTGAAACTGCGGGAAGCATTAATATTTTATTTAGTGATAAAACGGGAACGATAACTAAAGGTAATTTAGAAGTAACTCATTTTTTAAATAGTGATTTAAAAAAATATGATAGTATTGATAAAATTGAAAATAATTTAAAAGAAATAGTTTTGATATCTTTAGTTTATAACAATGCTAGTTATTATGATAATAAAATAATAGGTGGAAATATTACTGATCGAGCAATTTTAAAATTTACTAATATCAAAGAAAAAAATAAATATGAAATAATTGATAATGTTCCTTTTGATAGTAAAAATAAATATTCTTCAACAACAATTAAATATAAAAATGAAAATATTTATTTAATAAAAGGAGCACCGGAAGTTATTTTAAAAAAATGTGAATTTTATTTTGATGTTGATGGCAATAAGAAATTTTTAAGAAAAAAATTAATTATTGAAGATAATTTAAGAAAATTAACTAAAGAAGGAAATAGAATAATTGCTTTTGCTTCTTCTAAACAAAACAGTAAAGAATTAACTTTAGTTGGATTTGTATTAATTAAAGATGAAATAAGAAAAGAAGCATATGAAGGAATAGATTTAGTTAAACAATCATCTATTCAAACTGTTATGGTAACTGGTGATAATAAATTAACAGCTTTAGCTATTGCAAAAGAAGTAGGATTATATAAAGATGGTGATTTAATATTAACCAGTGATGAAATGAAGAATATGTCTGATGAAGATTTAAAGAAAGTATTACCAAAATTAAGAGTTGTTGCAAGAGCTATTCCACAGGATAAAAGTAGATTAGTAAGAATTAGTCAAGAATTAGATTTAGTAGTTGGTATGACAGGAGATGGAGTAAATGACGCACCTGCTTTAAAAAGAGCTGATGTAGGTTTTGCTTTTGGATCAGGAACAGAAGTAGCTAAAGAAGCAAGTGAAATTGTTATATTGGATAATAATTTCTTATCTATTACAAAAGCAATTTTATTTGGTAGAACTATATTTAAAAGTATTAGAAAATTTATTATCTTTCAATTAACTGTCAATATATGTGCTGTAAGTTTGTCAATTATTGGACCTTTTATTGGCGTTGATACACCAGTTACAGTTATTCAAATGCTGTGGATAAATATGGTTATGGATACATTGGCTGCTTTAGCATTTTCTTTTGAAGCACCATTAAAAGAATATATGAGTGAAAAGCCTAAAAAAAGAGATGAAAATATAATTAATGAATATATGAGACATGAAATATTTTTTACCGGAATTTATTCCACAATATTATGTATATTATTTTTAAAGTTACCAATTTTCCATCAATTATTTAGAAATGGTGATCAATATATTTTAACTGCTTTCTTTGGATTATTTATTTTCATTAGTATATTTAATAGTTTTAATGCAAGAACACATAGATTAAATTTATTAGCTAATATATTAAAAAATAAAATGTTTATTTTTATAATTAGTTTTATCTTTATTGTTCAAGTTTTATTAATTTATTTTGGTGGCGAATTATTTAGAACTTATGGATTAACATTTTTTGAATTTCAAATTATGTTTTGGTTAAGTTTTACAGTTGTTCCTGTAGATTTTTTAAGAAAATATTATTTAAGAAAAAAAGGTATTATAGGCGGGGTATAATGTTTGACAAAGCGTTAGATACGTGTTATTATATTTTATATTCAGGGAGGATTTAGTATGTTTTTAGGTGTTGTTTCAACTATAGATAAAAATTTGTCCAAACAAAATTTAAATAAAAATGATGAAAAAACTATTCATTTGTGTGATAGAGCTAATGAATTAACTACAATTGTTTTAAAAAATGCAGATAATTTGTCATTTGGAGATTTAGTTCTTTTAGATATTAATGATAATAATTATAATTTTAAAAAAATAGAGTTTTCTTCTAACTTTGATCAAAATTTGTTAATACAATTCTATAATTTAATTGTAGCAGAAAAAGAAAAGTTAAAAGAGGATGAAATAATATTTAAACAAAATTTTGGAGATTTTGGACAATTAGGAAAAGAAATATTTTATTGTTTTTCAAATAGGAATCGTTTGATTGAAAAATTAAATAATAAATTTCATGAAATTTTATCAAATCTTAAAAATGATTCAGTTGATGACAAATTATATCCACAAATTCAATGCTTGAAAATTTTTAGTGAGTTACAAGTTTCAAAAATAGATTTAATACATTGGATAAAGTATTCATTATCAATTTTACATTTATTGGATAATGAATATATTATTGATAAAGAATTATTAATAAATATAATAGAGTCTTTATTGAATACAAATATATGTGAATTAGATAAAGATGGATTAAAAATTCAAATAGATCAACAATTAAAAGAAAAATGGAATGAATTAAAAGGTCAACAAAAAAAATTAGTATAGGTTATCTATACTTTTTTGTTTAGTTAATAAACTTAATTTGTTATCAATTTGTTATCAATTTGACAAGTTTCAAGATATATGCTATTATAGTCGCTGTTTAAAGGGGGAATTAATATGAATTTAGGTGTAATTAGATATGTTGGGTTTAAGGATACCACACAAAGAAGTAATTTAAAAGATTATTTAGCAATTGATTTGTTAGATGATAAAGGAAAAATAACTAGTAGAATTTTTGAGAACTTAACAGAGTCACTTTTTGCAGGAGATATAGTTTGTTTAGATAGTAAAAACAATGATCGTCCTGTAATGAAAAGAGTAGCTTCACACTTTTTTAATAGAGTTGATTTAAGCAATGATCAAATAATGCAATTATATGATTTAATTTCAGCTGAAAAAGAACAATTGAAACAAGAAAGTTTTGATACTGACAATTATAAAGAATATTTAGAACGTGTTAATGTAATAAAAAAAATGCAAAATTTATTTTCACAAGCAACAAAAGGCATTTCTTTAGAAGATTTAGTAATAAAAAATTCTATTCTTGTTGAGAAAGCATTAAATCAAATGACTCTAGAAGCAATTAGTAATTTAGAATTAGAAAATATTAGTAAAAATGAATGGATAAGTTTTGCTGGATTTGCATTATATTTGTTAAATTGTAAATATAATGTAGAAAAAGATTTAACAATAAATTTATTAGAAAGTTTAAAAAATTGTAAAACTGTTGATTTTTCTGGATGTGGAATTATGTACCAATTAAAATATGAAATTGAAAAATCATTGCAAAATTTAAAATGTCCACAAAAAAAATTAGAGTATAAATAATTTATACTCTATTTTTTTATTAATCATGATATAATAAAAATATAAAGGAGTGAATTAATGAAAAAATATATTTGTCCTATTTGTGGATATGTTTATGACGAAGCAAAAGAAGGAATAAAATTTGAAGATTTACCAGATGATTGGAAATGTCCGTTATGTGGAGCACCTAAAAATTTATTCAAATCTGAAGCTGTTGAAGTAGAAGTTGAAGAACAAGAAGAAGAATTAAGAGAAATGAATTATGGTGAAATAAGTGCTTTATGTAGTAGTTTGGCTAGTAGTTGTGAAAAACAATATTTAGAAGAAGAGGCTAAATTATTTAAAAAATTAGCTAATTATTATAATAGTAAAGCTAAATTAGAAGGTAATTTTGAAGATTTAATTAGTAAAATTAATAAAGATTTGGATTTAAATTATAAAAAAGCGAGAGAAATATCTGAAGAAAAGGAAGATAGAGGTTCTTTACGTGTTATTACCTGGGGAGAAAAAGTTACAATGATTTTAAAAGCTTTACTAAATGAGGGAATACCTACTGACAAAAAGATATACGTATGTGAAGTTTGTGGTTTTGTATACATTGGTAACGAAAAACCAGAAATATGTCCGGTTTGTAAAGTTCCTAATTTTAAATTAGTGGAGGTAACAAAATGAGTGAGTTAAGAGCTGTTCGTAATTTAAGAATTTGTAGTAAAGATTGTTTATGTTTATTTGTGTGCCCAACTGGTGCTACGGATACAGAAACAGGACAAATTGACTTTGAAAAATGTATTGGTTGTGGTGCTTGTAGTAGAGCCTGTCCATCTGGGGCAATTTCAATGGTACCATATAAATATCCAAAACAACAAGAAAAAGATGAATTAGTTATAGAAAACTTAAAAAGAGTAATTAATAGTAAAGTTGATCAAGAACAGATAGCACATTATATTTACGAAAATAGTAATGATGAAAAAGAAAAATTATTGGCTAAAATTTTAATGAAATCAAATAGATTAATAGTTGAAGATTTATATCGTGAAGCTGGTTACATGTTACCACAAAGTAAAAATACTAAAGAATTTTTAGAAGAATTATTAGAAAAAGATAATACTAATAAAGAAGATATAAAAAAATTGTTAGAATTGTTAGAATTTAATTAATAAACGATGTATCGTCAATAAATTTATAATTATTATATTTTAATAGCCTTACTAATTTAAACAAGGCATCATCTTTGGCTTTAGCTTCCAACATGATATCAATATTTTTAACCTTATTTAAGAAATTAATAAAGTCATCAATATTAATATAATCATGGTGAGATCTAAAGTCTTTTTTTGTATTATTTTTAGGAGAAGAAAAATGTATTTTAGGTGTTGTTTTCCAAGTCTTAAAAATATCATTTAAATATTTATCAATATCACCAATATTATTGCAAATATGATGATGATAATCTAAAACAAAAGGAATGTTTAATTTTTTACATATATATAAACAATCTAAAATATTATATATTTTGTCGTCATTTTCAATTGCTATACATTCTTGAATATATTTTGGCAATTTATAAAAATTATTAATAAATCTTTTAATACTATTTTGTTTTCCTAATACGCTACTACCAACATGTAAAATTATTATTTTATTTTTAATATTTAAAGCATCTAATATTTTATAATGATATTCTAATATTTCAAAAGTATTTTCTAATACTTCTTTTTTTGTACTATTTAAAACACAAAATTGATCTGGATGAACATCAACTCGAATATTATTTTTTTTAATTTTATTACCAATTTCTTTATAAATATTTTTATATTTATTGATATAATCGAATACAACGTCTTTTTTTGTAGCTAGTGGTATTAGTTTGGAAGTTAACCTATAAAAATGAATATTATTTTTTATGTTGTAATCAATAATTTTATTTAAATTTGATAAATTTTCTAATATTATTTTATCTATTTTATTTAAATCTTTGCTTTTATTAAATTCTGTATAAGTAATTGTTTTAGAACAAGTTAGATTTAATGTGTTAGAAATTGAAACATAACCTAATCTTATCATATTATCACCATTAATAATATGGCAAAAAAAATATTTCTTATGAAATATTTTAGAAATTTATTTTATCCAATTTTTTTGCATCATTTTTAAAGTTTAATAATGATTGTAAATCTATTTGATCAACAAAATTATTATAATTTTGTTTTGATAATTCTGTAGGAATTTGTCTTTTCTCTAAAATTTCTAATAAATTAAAAAATGAAAATTCTATTTGCTTTCCACAAACAATATTTAACGGCATTTTTAATTTTTTAGATAATAAATTTGAATCATGAATTTTTAATTTTATCCATCCATATAAAAAATTCAAATCATTAGGAAAGAATAAAGTTGTAGTAAAAATGTAATGTAATCCTTCGTTATCAGTAAAAGGATTGGATTTTATAAATTCTAATTTTTGTTCTGTGCTCATTGAATTAAAAACTTTAGCATATTTATAAGCAAGCATTTTAACTTGTATATATTGTTGTATTGTTATATTTGAAAAATCTTTCATGTTATTTTTCCCCCTCTTTTTGTCCGATATATTATCATATAAATAAGATAATGTCAAATTTAATAAAAAAATTAAACTTTTTAGTAAAATTTCTTTTCAAATAATTAAAAAAATGTTATTATTAAGATAATGGGAGGGTAATATGACAACAAAAAAAATTATTGTACGAAAGGAATCTGGGTTACATGCAAGGCCAGGTAGTGATTTAGTTAACTTGGCAATGACTTTTAAATCAGATATATACTTAATTAAAGGAGATAAAAGAGTAAATGCTAAAGAGGTATTAGAAATTTTATCAGCTGATATCAATTTTAATGATGAAATTACAATCGAAACTAATGGTGAAGATGAAAATGAAGCTTTAAAAGCTTTAGAAGAATATATAGGAAATTAATATGCAATTATTAGGAATAAAAGTTGGTAATGGTTTAGGGTTAGGTAAATGTGTTATTATTGATTCCAAATTACCTAATTTAAATCAAGAAGTTTGCGAAAACAAAGAAGAAGAATTAAAAAAGGTTAGCAATGCTATTGATGAAGCTATTATTGATTATCAAAATATAATTGCTACTTTAGAAGATGAAGATTTAAAATCATTAACAGACTTTAATAAAAATGTTTTAATTTCACCAAGTATAAAAAAAGATATGGAAAACATCATTAACAATAAAAATTGCTTTGGTGATGTAGCAATCGATCATTATTTTAATGAAAAAATAAAGCAATTAGAAAATTTAGATAACAAATATTTAAATGAACGAGCAAAAGATGTTAAAGATATTAGATATAAAGTTTTAGCTAAATACTATAAGATTAAAGAATTTAATCCAAATACTTTAACTGAAGATGTTATTTTAGTATCACATGAAATGACTGCTAATGTTTTATTAACTGATAATATAGCTCATATTAAAGGAATTGTTTCTGAATTAGGTGGAAAAACAAGTCATATAGGTATTTTAACCACATCGTTAGGTATACCATCAGTATTTGGTGTTGATATCAAAAATTTAAAAAATGATGAATTAATTTTCATTGATGGTAATAAAGGTTTTGTAGAAAACGAACTAAATAATGATAAAATAAAAATAATAAAAGATAAAATTCAAGTTGAATTAGAATTAAAAAAAGAATTAGATGATATAAAAGAAGCAAAAACAACTGATGGATACATTTTTGATGTATGTTCTAATACTGGTGATTTAACAGAATTAGAAAGATTAGATAGTATTCCTTTAGATGGTGTAGGGTTATTTAGAACAGAATTTTTATATTTAAATAAAACTACTCCACCAACTGAAGATTATTTATTTGAAGTGTATAAAAAATTTGTTGAAAAATTAAATCATAAACAAATGATAATTAGAACTTTAGATATTGGTGGAGATAAAAAATGTCCATACATTGATATTAAAGATGAAGCTAATCCTTTTTTAGGATATCGAGCTATAAGATATTGTTTAGATCATAAAGATTTTTTCAAAACTTCTTTAAGAGCAATATTAAGGGCAAGTGCATTCGGTAATATTGCTATAATGTATCCAATGATTTCTTCAATAGAGGAAATTAGACAAGCTAATTTAATATTAGAGGAAACGAAAGAAGAATTGACAGAAGAAAATATTAAATTTAATAAAGATATTAAAGTAGGAGTTATGGTAGAAATACCAGCGATAGCCGCTATGGCGGATATGGTAATACCTGAAGTTGACTTTTTCAGTATAGGAACAAATGATTTAGTTCAGTATACAACAGCAGTAGATAGGGGAAATACTACTATTAGTAAATTATATCAATGGTTTAATCCAGGTGTCATAAGATTAATAAAAAACACTATTGAAGCTACTAAAAAATATGATAACAAATTTGTTGGTATGTGCGGTGAAATGGCTGCTGATCCATTAGGAATTATATTGTTAGTTGGATTAGGTTTAGATGAATTTAGCGTAAACATGAATATGGTTAAAAGAACTAAAAAATATATATCTTTATTGAATAAAAAAGAAACTGAAAATTTTGTTAAAACGTTGTTTGATTTAAGAACTGTAAAAGAAATTGAAGATAAATTAAACGAATTTGCAAAATTAAAATATGGAAAGTATTATTAGGAGGAAAAAATGGCAAAAAATAATATTTTATTAACAAGAATAGATAATAGATTAATACATGGTCAAGTTGTATGTAACTGGGCGGGAACAGTAGGAGCAAATCTTATCGTTGTTGTTGATGATGAAACTGCTAATAGTGAAACAGAAAAAAATATCATGAAATTAGCAGCTTCATCATTAGGATTCGATTCAAGATTTTTCACAGTTCAACATACTATCGATGTTATTGAAAAAGCGAATGCTGAACAAAAAATATTTTTAGTATGTAAAACACCAGAAACATTAAGAAAACTAATTGAAGGAGGTGTCGAAATAAAAAAAGTAAACATAGGAAATATGCATTTTTCTGAAGGAAAAAAGAAAATTTCTGATAAAGTTTACGTAAATGACAAAGATATGGATGATTTAAATTTCATTAAAAGTAAGGTTGATGAAATTTATATTCAGGATACACCTGATTTTAAAAAAGAAGAATTTTAGGAGGAGTTTATGGAAATTACATTAATGATAGGTATCATTATTACCTTAATTGCAATGGTTGTTGCCATTGATAGTTCTTTAGAAGGATTTTTTATCTTTCGACCAATTATTGTTTGTCCATTAATTGGTTTAGCAGTAGGTGATTTAGAAACAGGATTAGTTGCTGCCGGTATCGTTGAACTTGCATTTGCTGGTATTACAGCAGTAGGTGGAGTTATTCCACCAGATGCAGTTATGACAAGTATTATGACTGTTGTATTAGCAAAAACAACTGGTCAACCTGTAGCTGCTGCTTTTGCATTAGCTGTACCATTTGGTTTATTATCACAATTTATAGGAAATATAAAATGTACATTACTTTCTTTATTTAACAAAACTGCAGATAAATATGCAGAAGAATGTAATTTACAAGGTATTATGAGATTATGTTATTTTGGTATATTTTTAACAGTTGCAATTTATGGTATTTTAACATTTGCTTCAGTTTACGTTGCTCAAGATGGACTAGTAAAATTAGTTGAAATTATGCCAGAATGGTTAACACATGGATTCTCAGTAGCTGGTGGTTTATTACCTGCAATTGGATTTGCTATGTTATTAAGAGTTACTTTAAAAGCTAAATATATGCCATATTTATTAGCTGGATTCTTATTTGCAACATTTATTCCAATTGATAATATTTTACCAGTAGCTATTATGGGATTAGCATTTGCTTTATTAGAATATTATCGTACTAATACTGTATCTAAAGGAGGCGAATCTGATGGCATCTAAAAAATATAAAAAAGTAAGTAAAAAGGATATAACTGCATTAGGTTATAGATCATTATTAAATCAAGCTATTTTCAATTATGAAAGAATGCAAAACATTGGATTTACAGCCACATTAAATCCATGTATTAAAAAAATTTATAAAGATGATAAGAAAAAAATGGCAGAAGTTACAAAAGACAATTTGGAATTTATTAATACTCATAACGTATTAGTACCATTTTTACAAGGTTTAATGGTTTCACTATACGAAGGTGGTGAAGACCCAGAAACAGTTAAAAAAATAAAAATATCATTATTCGGACCTTTAGCAGGTATTGGAGATGCAATATTTTGGTTTACTGTGATGCCTATTATGTCAGGTATCTGTGCTTCATTAGCTAGTGAAGGTAACGTTTTGGGACCAATTATTTATTTCTTAGTATTTTTAGCCGTATTTTTCTTAAGATTTCCACTTGCTCATATGGGATATAATGCTGGTGTTAGTGCTTTGGATAAAATTCAAGCAAATACTGAAAAAGTAGGAAATTCAGCATCTATATTGGGTATAACAATTTTAGGAGGTTTAATTGCTAGTTATGTATCTATTACTTTATTACCACAAATTGAAATTAGTGATGGTACATTTATTAGCTTACAAACTGATTTCGTTGATAAAATTATTCCTAATTTATTACCATTTGCCTTTACATTCTTAATTTATTATTTACTTAAGAAGAAAGTTAATCCAACAATTTTAATACTTAGTACATTAGTAGTATCAGTTTTATTAGCGTTCTTAGGTGTATTATAGTGAATTATATAGTTTTAACTGGTCATGGAAATTATGCGACTGGAATGAAAAGTGCGCTAGAACTTATTGTTGGACCTAAAGAAAATGTTTTAGCTTTTGATTTTTTAAAGGAAGAAAGTGAAGAACAATTTAGTTTAAAATTTAAAGATTTAGATAAAAATAATAATTATTTATTTGCTTGTGACTTAATGGGTGGTACACCATATAAAGTAGTTTCAAGATTAGATTTAAATAAAGAAATTTTAATTGGAACTAATTTAGGTGGATTACTTGATACATTATTTAAGATAGATAAGTTAGAATTAAGTGAATTGGCAGATAATTTAAAACAAACAAGTTTAAAAAGTTTAGTTAATATAAAAGAATTGGAAATTAAAAAAGAGGAAGTAACTGATGGAATTTAAAAATTATATTTTTGATATTGATGGAACTTTGTTGAATTCATACTTAGTTGCTTATAAAGCAAAGGAAAAAGTTTTGAAAGAGTACAATATTCCATATACTAAAGAGTTAATAGATTTAGGATTTTCTTCAACATCGATAAAATCTTTAGAATTATTTGGTGTTGATGTTAATTCTGATATTGGCAAAGAAATAGTAAAAAAAGAAGAAATATATTTTAATGAATTTTCAAAAGATATGGAATTATTTCCAAATGCTTTAGAAACTATTAAATTTTTAAAAAGTAAACAAAAAAATTTAGGAATTGTTACTTCTAGGATTAAAAGTGAAGTAATAAATGAACCTAAATTAAAAGAAATATTACCTTATTTTGATTGTATTATTACAGCAAGTGATGTTTTAAAACCAAAGCCTGACAAAGAATGTTTGGAAAAATTATTTGATATTACAAAATGGAATAAAAATGAAAGCATTTTTATTGGAGATAGTAATAATGATTCTAATTGTGCACTTAGTTATGGAATCAAATTTGGTTTGGCTGGTTGGGGCGCTGTTAATGAAGTAAGGTATGATTACTATTTTGAAGATTTAGAACAAATAAAAAATTGGCAATAATTTTGCCAATTTTTATATTGTTTCAATGTGTTCTAAAACTTTATGAAAATCAGGATTATTTCCTCTTAATACTGATAATTCATTAGTGAATAATTGTAATGTTATAGCACAAGTAAATAACGCATATTTATCTTCAATATCAAAGTATAATGCATCATCTGCCTCTTTTGCAATTTTTTCATTATTTGTAAAAGCAAATGTTCTAACATTCAAATATTTTAAATCTTTAATCATTTTTAAAATATTATCATTAGTGACTTTGTCTATTCCGAAAAGAATAGTTGGCGTTTTTTCACCTGCCATTACAATTGGTCCATGATAGAATTCACTACATGGATAAGCGTGAACTGGATAATGTGATGTTTCTTTTATTTTTAAAGCTAATTCCATTGCTAAAGTTAAGTCTTTTCCTCTAGCCATAACTAAAGTATTTTCATCTTTTTCAAAAATATGGACTAATTTTTTAATTTCTTCATGGTAATTTAATCCTAAATTTAAAGCATCAATTATTTTATCATGATCTAATTTTAAATCTTCGTTTTTAGTTAATTCATAAATTAATTCAATAATTAGGTATAATGAAGAAGTATATGTTTTAGTAGCTGCATAAGATACTGCTTCATCTACATCATTCCATAAATTATATTTACATTCGTTTGCAATAATTGATCCTTTAGTGTTTGTGATACCAATAGTTAAAGCGTTACATTTATTAGCTTTTTCTACTACTTTCCAAATATCTTTTCCTTTACCTGATTGACTGATTGCAATAACTAAAGTTTTACTTAAATCAACTTCTCCATCATATACAGTAAAAACAGATGGGGTAGCGATACTTACAGGTAAATGATAATATAATTGGAATAAATATTTAGCTAACATTCCACTATGTAAAGATGTACCTCTAGCAGCAATTAAAATGTTTGTTGGTTTAAAATTATTAATTGCTTGACTAATTTCTTTAATTAATTTTTTATTTGTTTCAAAACATCTTTTCATTAATTCGGGTTCACTTTTAATTTCTTTTAACATTATTGTTTCCATATTATTCCTCCTATAATAATAATAACACAAATTGACATTAAAATTCAAATTAAATACAAATTAATGAGACAAGTTATTGTTAACTTCAGTTATTTTATGTATAATGTTTAAGGAAGGTGAAGTATATGATTAATTCATGGCAATTTTGGACAATTCTTTATTTAGTATCTTCAATCATATTTGCTAGGGCATTTAAAAAAGCAAATAGAAATATGAAAAATGCTGGGTCATTAACTATTTTAATTGAATTATTTACAGCTTTATTTGCCGTTTTATTAATTCCTTTTTTTGAATTTAAATTTACGAATGATTTAAATATATATTTAATTTTATTTATTGTTACAATTTTATACGCTGTGACTGATAGATTAAATATTGAAGCAAGATATGGATTAGATCCTTCTATTTTTAGTATGCTTAAACAATCTTCCACAGTTTATTTAATAATATTTGGCTTTATATTTTTAGAAGAAGAATTTTTAATAAATAAATTAATAGGAGCTATAATTATTATATTAGCTAATTTAATATTATTTTTTGAAAAAGGGAAATTTAAAATTAACAGATACTATCTTTTAACATTTATTTCTAATTTATTATTTGCGATCGCTATGCTTATAAATGTTAATATATCAGAAAATTTTAATTTAGCTATTTATACAATATTTACTGTATTGATACCAGCATTTTATATTTTTATTTTTGGTAAGCATACAATTAAAGGATTAATAATTGAATTTAATTTATATGATAAAAAATGTTTTATTTTATCTGGCTTTACTTGGTGTTTAATGCTTATTTCATCTGTTAAAGCTTATCAAGTGGGTAACGTTACTGTTGTGGCTTCTTTATTATCTTTAACTGGAATTATTAATGCTTTAATTGAATATTTCTTTTATCATGACAAAAGTAAGTTTAAACAAAAATTTATTGCAGCTATATTAACGGTAATTGGGGTTATATTAATAAAAAGTTAGTTTTTGACTAACTTTTTTTCTAATAACAACACTAAGTAGTACATAATAACAGCAACGATACATAAAATTATTGTCCCTGTGATAACTAAATCTAAATTAAATACTTGTGAACCATACATAATTAAATAACCTATACCTTCTTTTGATACTAAAAATTCACCCATGATAACTCCAATTAAAGACATACTGATATTTACTTTAAAACAGCTTATTATATTAGGTAAAGTAGCAGGTAATATTAATTTTGTATATATTTGTCGTTTGTTTGATTTAAATGTTTTCATTAATTTTACTTTAATTGGATCAACACTTATAAAGCCTTGATAAACTGTTATAATTGTAATTATCGTTGATATTAATAAAGCCATCACAATAATTGATTGCATACCTGCACCAACCCATATAATTAATATTGGACCTAAAGCAACTTTAGGTAGGCTATTTAAAACTGTTAAATATGGATCAATAACTTTAGCAAAAAACTTATTCCACCACATTATGCTAGCTATTAAAATTCCTAGTAGAGTTCCTAATATAAAACTAATAAAAGTTTCATAAATTGTTATAAAAATATGGTTATATAAATTGTTTGCGTTATGTAAGCTTATTAAACATTCGATTACTTTTTTAGGAGATGAAAAAATAAATGGATTAATTATTTTATAATCTGATAATAATTGCCAAATAATAATAAATAAAATCAGAATACTAAATTGAGTTATTTTAACTAAAAGATTATTTCTTTTGATTTTTTTTAAATATTTAATATGTTCCTTAGTCATAATCAATCTCTTTCCATATTAAATCGTAATAATAAGCAAATTCTTTTGCTTTTCTATTATTAATTGGCGTACTTTTGTCAGTTAAATTAATGTCAATCACTTTTTTTATAACACTAGGTCTTTTTGATAATATAATTATTTTATCTGCCATGCTTATCGCTTCGGCTATATCATGAGTTACCATGATAGCTGATTTTTTTTCTTTTTTAATTATATTATAAACATCATCTGATACTTTTAATCTAGTTTGATAATCTAATGCGCTGAATGGTGCTATATAAATAGTACTCAAACATTATTTGAAATGTATTATGTATTGTAAATCCTTGTTTCTTTCAATATA
>CALVSO010000008.1 GCA_944359055.1 uncultured Bacilli bacterium
CCAAAAACTTGATGATTCACTATCTCCAATCCAAAAGCCTAATACATCTTTATTTCCCTCTATATCAATACCTAAAGTGGTGCTAGTATAGATATTGGGACACAAAATTTTACACACATGATATAATATATATCACTTGTGAAAGGAGTTGTGTCTCATGGGAAGGACAAATAAGAAATATGATGAAGATTATAAAAAGAATATTGTTAAACTTATAGAGAGTGGAAAACCAATATCTGATATTGAACGTGAGTATGGCATAAATCGCAAAAATATCTATAATTGGAAATATAAGTATGGAACAATTACTACACCAGATGGTACTACTAATAATAATAATGACTTAGAAAAATTAAGAAAAGAAAATAGATTATTGAAAGAAGAAAATGAAATATTAAAAAAAGCAGTTGCCATATTCACAAAGAAATAAAAGAACGTATCAAGTTTATTGAAGATAATAAAGATACATATAATGTTAAGTTACTTTGCAAGGTTTTGAACGTAACTAGGTCAGATTATTATTATCATACTAAAAATCTAATTAATAGTTATAAAGAAGCAAATCAAAAATTAGACGTTGAAATAAAAAAAGTTTATGATGATTCAAAAGGAAGATATGGTTCACCAAAGATAACAAAACAATTAAATAATGAAGGTATAAAAGTTAGTCAAAAAAGAGTTGCAAGAAGAATGAAAATATTAGGATTAAGAAGTATTGTAGTAAAGAAATATAATCATGCTGGTAGTTCAAAAACAGATAGTACAAAAGAATATCCAAATTTTTTAGAACAAAACTTTTTTGCAGATAATCCAAGTGAGAAATGGGTTGGAGATATTACATATATTTACACTAATGAAACAGGATGGACATATTTGGCGATAGTAATGGATTTGTTTGATTTAAAAGTAGTTGGATTATTAAGTCCATTTGACATTTTTTTTGAAAAATTTAAAATTTCTATTTTCATTTCATATGTATTTGTAGTAAAATTATACATGTAAACACCTCCAATTATTTTTGTTTAGTACTAATTTTAGTCTACAATTAAATTATACTAAATTTTAAAGGTGTTTACACTATTTTTAAAGCAAAAATCAGAGAAAGTTTTCCACAGTCTCTGATTTTTTTATGTCAACTATTATTTTTACCGAAACTCAAAAATTTATATATTTATTTTAATATTTCTATTTTCTATGAATATAATTTGATAGGTGAATATTTATGATAAATAAAAAAAGTATTTGGTTTTTAACTTTATTTAGTCTTATTTTAGTTTTAAGTGTTTATTATATTACTATGCCAAGTGAATTATTAATTAGTACAAATGGTAATTATACTGAAGAAGAACCAACCACTAGTGTTACCGAAAGTACTGTTTTAGTAGCTTTAAGATTAGAAGCTGAAGAAGAATTATTAAAAGAAATGGAAAATCTACAATTAATATTAAATGGCGATGGAACAATCGAAGAAAAAAATAAAGCTTTTGATAAAATGAAAGAACTAAATATGAATAAAGGCGAACAAGAAAAATTAGAAAATAAAATAAAAGAAGTTTACAATTTAGAAAGTTTTGTAAAAATAAGAAATGGTCAAATTGAGGTTGTTGTAAAAAAAGAAGAAAATGATTCTACACTAGCTAATAATATAATGCGAACAATTCAAGAGTTATATGAAGAAGAAAAATATATAACAGTTAAGTTTGTTAAATAGGCATTTTATTTCACTTATTTTCTTAAGGTACATAGAATAATATGAAGAACTATAAACCACCTTAAGGAAGTGAGGGAATTATGTCTAAAAGTATTTTGACAAAAAGGGAAAAACAAGTTTTTGATTTGTTAGTATTAAATAAATCAACTAATCAGATAGCACAAAAATTAGGTATTAGTGAAAAAACAGTCAGAAATCATATTTCTAATGTTATGCAAAAACTTGGAGTTAAAGGACGTGCTAGTGCTGTCATAGAACTTTTAAAATTAAAGGAAATTTCATTATAAAAAGGTATATATAACCTTTTTTTTCATAATATTAATTAGGTGATTGTATGTTAAAGAAAAAGATGATAAGAAAAATTATTATCTCTACTTCTGCTCTATTCGCATTATTTTTAATTTATTTAATACCTAATGAAGAATTAGATATAAAACAAAGTTTAGAATATATTGATTTGGATGTTACCACAAATAATATTTATTTATTAGATGAGTATAGTTATTTAGGAAAAACTGAAGTTGTCGTAAATAGTAAGACAATAGAAGATAAAGTTAAAGAACTAGTCGAAGTTTTAATAAATGGTGGTGTTGGTGAAAACAAAATACCAAATGGATTTAAATCAATATTGCCTAGCGAAACTAAAATATTAAGTGTTAAATATGAAGATAATTTAATCAAAATAGATTTTTCAAAAGATTTATTAAATATTAGCAAAGAGTTAGAAGAAAAAATGATTGAAGCTTTAATTTATACCATTACATCAGTTGATGAAGTAGAAAAAGTAATAATCTATGTTGAAGGAAACATTTTAACTAAATTACCACAAACAAACATAACTTTACCTAGTACTTTAGATAGAAATTTTGGTATTAACAAAACTTATGATTTTACAAATACAAAAGATATTAATCAAGTAACAATTTATTATTTAAATAAACATAATGATGATTATTATTACGTTCCAGTTACTAAATATTTAAATGACAATAGAGACAAAATAAAAATAATAATTGATGAATTAACTAGTACCAATACTTATAATACTAACTTATTAAGCTATTTAAATAGTAATACCGAGCTTTTAGCTATAGAAGAACAACCTGATATTTTAGAATTAACATTCAATTCTTATATATTTTCTGATGTTGATAATAAAGATATTTTAGAAGAAGTAGTTTACACTATTTGTTTATCAGTTAAAGATAATTATGATGTTAGTGAAATTGTTATAAAAACTGAAGATGAAGAAATATTAAAAACTGTTTTAAAAGAAATAAAATAATTTAATTTTAATAATGTGAAAAAATATAATTATATTTCATCAAAAAATAGTTATCTAAAATAACTATTTTTTATTAACTTTATGTTCTATTTTATCCCAAGATATATTCTTTTTAAATAAAGCTATTAAAGCACAATAAACATAAGTAGTTAGATATATAGGATTATAAAATATAGTTTTAATTTTCATTTTTCTACTTAAATCTAATTTATCTTTTTTTATCATTTTATATGTTACTATCATCATAATCAAATAAGATAATAATATTATTGATATTAAACTAATAAGTGAAATAGCGTTATAATTAATAAATAATAATATTATATTTTTTATCATAAATATAACTATACCAATAATTATATATATAAACGCTCTAACACCTAAACATATACTATATTTAGATCCATAATTAGGCTGCTTTAAATCTTTTAAAATTAAAGGAATATATTTTTTTCTTGACTCAAAATAACCTTTTATCCATCTTACTCTTTGCTTTATTGTTTGATTAAATTTAGTTGGTTGCTCATCGTAAAATATTGCCTTATCATTATAATATGAAGTCATATTATTTAAAATAGAATATAGATTTAATTCATAATCTTCAGTTAATGTATGAAAAGGATAGCCTTGCCATTTTTTTATCCATGATCCTCTTATATAAAAACCTGTGCCAGATACAATTATATTTGCATTATGCTTATTTCTAAAATCATTACCTAAAGTATTAATCATTGAAAATGTTAAACTTGAACAAGCAGATATTATATTATCGTTACCATTTTTACAATTTCTATACCCTACTCCAATATCATAGCCTTGTTCATATGTTTTCTTCATTTCTTTAAAGAAATTTTTATCCACAATATTATCAGCATCAAAGATAAAATATAAATTGTAATCTTTTATTTGTTTAATAGCTTCATCCAAAGCATAACCTTTTCTTTGTCTTTTAGTTGTTCTTAATATTACATTTGCTTGATATTTATTACAAATATCCACAGTTTTGTCTTTCATATCTTCAACTATAACATAAACATCATGCATGTTAACTGATAACTCTAAACTTTTTAATAATCCTTCTATAACTTTACTTTCATCTCTAGCAGGAATCAAAACACAAAAATTATAGTCATCATCTTTTTTTGTTACTGTATTTTTATTTCTTCTAATATTTATATTACCTAATATTAATAAAGTAATTCCTAAAAATATAAAAACCAAACATATTAAATCAATCATTTTTAATCTCCTTTTGTAAATGACATATTAGGAAAATATTTTTCCAAAAATTCATCAGGATAATGTTTATCCAAAAATCTACCATAAGGTGTAAAAGCAGGTATATTATTATTTCTTAAATTTTGTCTTATTATAGCAGACCAAGAAATAGTCATATTAATAGCCATAAAAACAATTAAAATATTAGTCAATAACTTACCTAAATTATATGGTATTTTTTCTATTTTAGAAGATAAAAAAGGATATAAATATTTAACAAATAAAAAACTAAACAATCCCCAAATTACCATAAACGGAATTGTTGTTTTTCCATGAATATTTAAAAATCTATTAGAATAATCCCACGATATAGAATTTGTAAAAGTTTCTTGTAAAAAACCAATAAAATATTCAATTCCTCCACCTAATAAAGCACCATAAAGAATAGTCTGATACCATTTATGATTTTTATCAGCTAACAAACTTACAATTATAACGGCTCCAAAACCATAAATAACATTAAATGGACCATATATTACTCCTCTTCTATATTCCCAAACAATATTACCCGTTTTTGAGTAAACCAATAATAAATTTAATATTTCTTCATAAAAAGATCCTATAATTGATCCTATAATAAAAATCGCAAACAATTTGTCAAAACAAATTCCTTTTGCAAAAACATTTTTATTTTCTTTAAAATATTTCATATAACCAACCACTTCTAGTATTATTATACTATATATTATTTAAAATAACAAATTACAAATTTGTCATAATTAAAAGAATAGTTTTATCTATTCTTTTAATACTTTATAATTTTGATTCTATTTCATCTGCTGTTTTACTTACTTGAGTAGCAATTGCTTTTGCATCAATGGTACCTTGAACAATTCCATAAACTATATTAGCAATTCCAATTGTTACTAATGCAATTATCTGAATTGTAACATTTTCATTAGCAGTAAACAAAGTAGCTACTGCTATAATATTTGTCATCATAGTTGCAATAAATTTTCTGGACTTCATTTTTTCTAGCATTAATACTCACCTCACCTTTTAAATATTTTTAATATAAAATTAACAATTAACTTCATAATTCTAATAAATATATTTTCTTTTTTATCTACTTCTTCTACAGGTGGTATTTCATCTAAAGGATTGTCTTCTTTACTTGGTATTTCTTCTTTAATTGGTTCATCTGGTATTTCTTCTACAATATCGTCTTTTTCTTCTGATGGCAAATTAATTATTATTTTATTATCATTTGGATTTATCCAAGCACCAGCAACACCTATTTTTTTAGTTATATTAATCATACCATTTGCTTCATTAAAAATATAATATACACCTTTTGAATAATAACCTTTTGAGTTTTTGTTGTTTTTAGCATCACTAGAGCTATTATAAATTAATATTTTATCTACAATTATTTCATAAGTTTTAGTAATTTGCTTTAAATATTTTACCTTTTTTATATCATCATTATGAACAAATTGTCCATCATATACATATAAATAATCTAATGGATTAACTCTAGTACCATTTAGTGACATTCTAAAGTGATCATGATTAGCTGTCGAAGTACCAGTTGATCCTATTTCCCCTATAATAGTTCCCATTGGATAAGATTTGCCTATAACTAAACTACTTTGTTTTTTCAAATGACCATCAGCCATTATAAAAGTACCTCTTTTATCTTTTGCTTCGTATTCTACTGCATATCCATAATCTGAATAATATGTGTTTTTTAATATTTTAGCTTCACATGGTAAATAAGCATATTTATTTACTTTTCCCGAAACAGTTCCTGCATTATCAATTGCTTGATGCTTACTTGAAAAATATTGAGTAATACCTATTCTATCCCAAGGAAATTTAAAATATATTATTTCATTTTGTTTCATATTTCACCTCTTTCTATATCAATATATTATGAGATGTTTTATAACAATGAATAATTATAGTATCTATAATAAACAAAAAAACTCGAAATTAATCGAGTTATTTTCATAATGGTGTCCCAGAAGGGATTCGAACCCCTGACCGCTGCCTTAGAAGGGCATTGCTCTATCCAACTGAGCTACTGAGACATGCAACGATTTAATTATACTACATATATTTACATTATTCAAGTGTTTTTGTTTATTTTTTTATAAATTCTTGATATAATTAATTAAAGAAAGGTGATATTTTGAAAAAAGTTAAAAAAGCTGTCATACCAGTAGCAGGTATGGGAACTAGATTTTTACCAGTTACTAAATCAGTTCCAAAAGAAATGCTACCAATTATTGATAAACCAACTTTACAATATATTGTAGAAGAATGTGTTGAAAGTGGAATTGAAGAAATATTGTTTATTACAAGTCCATACAAAAGAAATATTGAAGATCATTTTGATCAAAGTTTTGAATTAGAAACTAGATTAGAAAGAAATAATAAGCTAAAAGAATTAGAAGTAGTTAAAAATATTTCTAAAATGTGTAAAATTTATTATACTAGACAAGGTGAACCATTAGGTAGTGGTCATGCTATTAAACTAGCAAAATCATTTATTGGTGATGAACCATTTGCTGTTTTATATGGTGATGATTTAATGAAATCTGAAACACCTGTTTTAAAACAATTAATTGATGTTTACGAAAAATACGATGCTAACGTAATTGGTGTTCAAGAAGTTGATAGAAATTTAGTATATAAATATGGTATTATTGAATTTGAAACTGAAAACAAAATAAAAAGTATCATTGAAAAACCAAGTATTGAAGAAGCACCAAGTAATTTTGCAGGTCTTGGAAGATATATTGTCAAACCAGAAATATTTAATGAATTAGACAAATTAGATAGAGGTAAAGGAAACGAATATCAATTCACTGATGCAATGTTAAACTTAATGAAAAGACAAGATTTTTATGCTTGTAAATTTAAAAGAACATATTATGACATTGGTAATCAATTAGGTTATTTAAAAGCCAATATTGCTTTTGCCCTAGATAGAGATGATTTAAAAAATGAATTAAACAAGTATTTAAAGGAGATCAAATGATCTCCTTTTTAATTAAATCAATAAATTCATCAATTGAAACTGAAATAGTTTCTTCACTACCATGTTTTCTATAACTAATAATATTATTGTCTACTTCTTTTTGGCCTAAAATTAAAGTATAAGGATATTTTTTAACAACACTTTCTCTCATTCTATATCCAACTTTTTCTTCCCTATCATCTAAATTAACCCTAAAATCATTTTCCAATAATAAATTATATATTTTTTTAGAATAATCTAAATGATATTCATTGTTAACTGGAATTACATTTATCTGAACAGGAGATAACCAAGTAGGAAGACATCCTTTTGTTTCTTCTAAAATAAATGCTGTAAATCTATCAAATGTACCAAATATTGCACGATGGATAACAACAGGTACTTGTTTTTCACCCTTATTATCAATGTAAGTTAAATCAAATCTTCTAGGTAATAAAAAGTCTAATTGGCATGTTGATAAAGTTACTTCTGGACCAACGGCTGGTTTTACTTCAACATCTAATTTAGGACCATAAAAAGCAGCTTCTCCTATCGCTTCAAAATAAGGTATTTCTAATTCATTTAAAACTTCTCTTAATTTATTTTCAGCATTATTCCACATTTCATCATCATCGAAATATTTTTCTTTATCTTCTGGATCTCTTAAAGATAATCTAAATTTGTAATCTTTGATACCAAAATCTTTATAAACTTCTAATATTAAATTTACAACTGATTTAAATTCATCTTTAATTTGTTCTGGTGTTACAAATAAGTGAGCATCATTTTGACACATACATCTTACTCTTTCTAATCCTTTAACAGCGCCTGAAGCTTCATATCTAAAATCTGTTGCGAATTCTCCTATTCTAATTGGCAAGTCACGATATGAATGTAATTTATTTTTATATACTAACATATGATGCGGACAATTCATTGGTCTTAAAACAAATTCTTCATCATCAACTTTCATCATTGGAAACATATTTTCTTTATAATGATCCCAATGCCCACTTGTTTTATATAAATCAACTGTTCCAACACAAGGAGTATATACATGATTATATCCTAATTTTCTTTCTTTATTATAGATATAATTTTCCAATTGTTTTCTTACAATAGCTCCATTAGGTAACCACAAAGGCATACCAGCGCCTACTAAATCATGATTCATAAATATTTCTTGTTCTTTACCAATTTTTCTATGATCTCTTTGTTTTGCTTCTTCAATGTAATTTAAATATTCATTTAAATCTTCTTCATTTTCAAAACAAACACCATATATTCTTTGTAACATTTTATTTTTAGAATCACCTTTAAAATAAGCTCCACTTACTTTAAGTAATTTAAAATATTTTAATTGTTTAACAGATTCAACGTGTGGTCCACGGCAAAGATCAGTAAAATCTCCTTGTGTGTAACAAGATATAATAGTACTTTCATCCATATTATTAATTAAATCTATTTTATATGGATCATTTTTAAATTTTTCTAAAGCTTCTTCTCTGCTTAATTCTTCACGATAAATTCTTTTACCATCTTTAGAAATCTTTTTCATTTCTTTTTCAATTTTTTCCAAATCTTCAACTTTAATAACTTCATCACCTAAATCGATATCATAATAAAATCCTTCTTCGATTACAGGTCCTACCCAAAACAAAGCTTTTGGATATAAATGTTTAACTGCTTGCGCTAAAAGATGAGCACAACTATGATTCATTACATTTAATTTTTCATCTTCTTTAATATTTTTTAACATAACTTATTCCTCCTAATTGTTCAATAGACGATTGTCTATTAATTTCTTCCAAAATTTCAATTGTATCCATTATTTCATGTTGTTGATGTAATAACATTTGAAGTTTGCTCAATAAATCGATTGATTCTAAAGAACATTTTATCATTTGATTTTGTAAATCATCTATTTGAGCATTAATATTTTCTAAATCATTTAATTTTCTTAACTCAATTGGACTAATATATGGTGCTATATTATTATTTTTATCTCTAACTAAAATAATTTTCCCATTTAAAACCATTTCTCTATTAGCACTTACAAAATCATATGATACACTTATTACATATGGTATAGCAAATGTTTTTAATTCTTTATGAGTTAAATTTTTACATTCAATAAAATTTCCATCATTTAAATATGAAGATATAAATACATCCATCCTAATAGTATCTTTGTACTTATCAACATAACCTAAATTTCTTTTTTTCATACTACTCCCCCAAATAAAAAACACCCCTAACATAAAGGAGTGTCATAAACACGGTACCATCCTATTTTGGACTTAATTAAAATAACGGCTCCAACCGGAAATCTCTTTCGAGTTCTACTCATAGGTAGTAACTTTTAATTCTTATTTATTGACCTTACACCATCGTCAACTCGCTTTAAATAGAACTTTAAAAGTCATGTCCTAATCAACGTATTTAACTATATTTTAACATTTATATTACATTTGTCAATAAGTTTTAACATTTAAATTATATAAATTATTAATTTTATCTTCTTTAGCTTTAGGAATTGTTATTGTATTCTTATCACCATCAGATATATAACGGTTATTTTCTAATATATCAAAATTCATTTCAATATCAAATTCTTTACCATTATTGTCATAAGCTCGAATTCTTTTCAAAAATGTTTTGTCAAAATTTTTATTAAATGGTGAATAATCAGCTTCCCATCCTACTCTTAAAGTAGCTATTGTATTATATTCTTTATCATTATAAACTCCACTTAAAATAGAATTAAAATTTTCATGATCTTTATCATAAGGGGAACCAAAAGGAAGTGCCACAATATTAACGTATTTACCGGGAATATATTTATCTAATAAATTATACATGCTTCCTACTTCTTGAACTGATTTGTCTTTAGAAACAGTTGTAAAGTCAACATGTGAATAAGTATGATTACCTATATCATATCCATTATCTACCAACCAATTTAATATTTTTTCGTTGTATTCACTTTGATTAAATAATCCACCATTTATAAAGAAAGTTGCTGTTACATTATAATCAGGATATTTTTGTTTAAATGATTCTAATACTCCAACAGCACAATTAGGATCAATTATTATATTACCATCAGAATCTAATCCTGTAACTTTTAAATTATTGGATAAACCATCATCAAAAGTAATTATTATAGGACTATAACCTGCTTCCACATCAATAATACCATTAACATAATCTTCTAATCTAATCATACGATAACCAGAATCATAGTAAAATTCTAAATCATTTTTAAAAGCTTCTGTCGTTCTTTGATATCCATCTTTATCAACATTTCCACCAGTATATTCATTATCAGTTATATTATGAATTCCATGATACATCATAATAGGAACATTACCTGATTCATCAACTTTTAACTCTTCATAATTAATTCCTTTTGAAATATAAATAATTAAATTATCATTTTCATTTATTTCACTATTTACTTCAATACTTTGTTTAAATATTTTATCTTTTTCATAACTATTACTTTCCTCTTTAAATTCCAAATTTAAATTGTGTTTATCAGCAAAAATAATAGCTTCTTCTTTTGTTTTACCAACTAAATCAATCATTAAATTTTTAGAATCAGTTTTAGGAATCAAAAAATATATTGCTACAAAAACCAAAATAACCAATACTATCAATACTATTAAAACTTTATTTATTTTTTTCATCTTACCACCTAAGTATATTATACACCCAAACACTAATTTTATAAATACATATTATGTAATAGGTGATTAAAATGTTTAGAAGATGGAATCATGGAACTTGGTGTTTGTGCTTACTTGGATTAATTATAATATTTTGTTGGCAAGTTTTTATTACTTTTTTTATAATTACTAGATTTAATTTATTTTTATTATTTTTATTGTGGTTATTTATTTTATATGTTCTATTTAGAGTAATATGGTGAAATTAATCTTTCAGTTTTATACATAATATCCATTTGATTACTTATTTCTTTTGTTTGTTCATAAATAGATTTATCAAAATCTATTTTAGGAGGTAGTGCAATTAAAATAAAAAATAATTGTCTTTCTTCTTTTTGAAGTGGATAACTTTGCTCATATTGTCTTAATACTTCGCTAAAATCAAAATCTAGTGCATGCCTTTTATATAAAATATATAAATCGAAAATGGGAATTCCTATTTTTGATTTATCCCAACTAATTAAATAAGAACTATCCATTTTAAAAAAGTGACTCAAATCTAAATTATTATGTAAAACAACTACTCTTTGTTTAGTTTTATCTTTTATTAATTCATACCAATTTTCTATTTCCTCTTTACAAAAATTTAACGAAATAAATATTCTTGATATATTACGAGCTAATAAATATTCACTGGGGCTCATATAAATATGTGACTCAATTAATGTAATTATATCATTATAATAACTTTCCAAATACTCAATATTATTTTTTATATCTTCGTATATTTGTTTATAATCATCATAATCTATTTCTTTATAATGTGTTGTTTTATTATGTAATAAACTAATCAAATTTATTAAATCTAACATTTTTTGTTCATTTGGATAATCTAATTCTTCAATGTATTCAGATATTTCATATTCTTCATCTTCATCACTAATTATTTTAGGATAATAATTAAAACTACGTGACTTTAAATAGTCGAAAATTTTTTTATTTTTATTATTTTTCTTAACTACAAATCGCCCCATCTCTGTATCAATAATGGTAGCTTTGCCATTTTTAATATAGCGATGGGGTTTTATATTATATTTTTTTAATATTTCGCTAATTTGTTTCATATAAAGATGGAATTATTAATTTATCGCCTATTTTAATATCACTAATATCATTATATTGTTCTAATACTTCTTTAGATATATTATATTTTAAAATTATACTTTCAACTGTATCATTTTCTTTAACAATACATACATGATATGTCGAATATGTTTCACTGCTATCATCGAAACTGTCAAACAAATTTTTTACATCTTCTGTATCAATTCTTGACATTTCTTCTTTACTTTCTTCTTTAGCAACAGCTTCTACTTTTTCTTTTTCATACTTAAAAGGTGGCAGTGTTTCTTCAAGATTATCTAATCCTATTTCAATAGATACACTTAAAATGTTGTTGTTTATTATTTCATAATAAAAATCATCAATATCAATATTCATATTTTCTAAATTATATCTATCGCTCATTTCAATATTGACTGGTATATTAAACTTAAATTGTTCTGTATTAACGCTTGTATCATTAATTTTATAACTACCACTTACAATTAGATTTCCTTTAATAACTCTATCTTCTAAATTTAATTCATGATCTAAAGCAATACTTACTATTTCAGCCAAATGATTTTTAAAGTTTAACTCTTTTTTTAAAGGTACTGTTTTTTTCATATTATCACTCCTAATTAAGTATATGAAAAATAGTTCATTATATGATAATGAACTATTTTTTCTCAAATATATATTTTTCATAAAATTTTATTTGTGTAGATGATATTTGTTCTTTTTTTAAATTTAGAACTTTTTCAACTCTTCTACTAAATGTTTCATCTTTTAATAATTCAGGGCATTCATCTATGATAGAATTTAAACTAGCAAAATAATATTCACTATTATCTAACAAAGATTTTATTGAATTATCGAATGATTCTTCTTTTATATTATCACAATGATAAATCAAAAATATAAAATCATATCCTAGCGATTTTTTCACTATCTTTTTTTTCTCTTGAAACTCTTTTATAGTCATTTTTTTCTTACAAAATTTTCTTTTTAGCATTTCTATTATGTAAAATGAATCATTTCCATTTTTTTGTTGACAATTTAATTGAATAATTAAATCATTAATAAAATCATAATAACATTTTTTAACTTCTAAATTATCAAATTTTGACTTATCTCTAAGATAAGATAACAACATATATGCTTTATCTTTTTCTTTTGTTTCAAAAATATTATTTTGAGAAAAAAAAGATATTAAATTTGATAATACATTTAAAAAAGCATCATCAAAAATATAAAAATCATATTTTCCATCTAATGTTTTTTTATACCCTTCATCATTATATAAATAATATAATATAAATTTTAAATAAAAATATTTTTGTATTTCACTACTCATTATTAATCACCTTATATAAATCTTTAAAATTTTTAATTTTTATAAATTTAATATTTTCTTTAACTTCTTTTGGCAATTCTGTAATATCATTATCAAAAGGAATAATTATTTTTTTTATTCCGCTTCTTAAAGCACCAATTGATTTTTCTTTCAATCCGCCTATTTCCAAAATTTGTCCTCTTAAAGTTATCTCACCGGTACAAGCTATATCATTAGGTATTTTTAAATTAGTTAGAGCACTTAAAATTGATAAAGTTAAAGCTATTCCAGCACTCGGGCCATCTTTTTTTATTGCTCCTTCAGGAACATGAATATGAATATCATTTTCAAACATTTCATATTTTATATTATAATATTTATAATTAGCCTTTAAATAACTCAATGCTATACTAGCACTTTCTTTCATAACTTCACCCAAACTACCAGTTAAAATTAAATTACCTTTCCCTTTATAATAATTAACTTCAATTGGTAGTACATCACCACCAAATGGTGTATATGCTAATCCATTTACAACTCCTACTTGTGCTTTTGTCTTTTCGTTATATTTATATTTTTCTTTTCCTAGATATTTAATTAAATTTTGTTCATTTATAATTATTTTATTTAGTTTAATATTATTCACAACAATTTGCGTAACTATTTTTCTTATTATTTTATCTAATTGTCTTTCTAATTCTCTTACTCCTGCTTCTTTTGTATAATTTCTTATTATTTTTAAAATAGTATTATTATCAATAGAAACAAAATCTTTATTTAAACCATTTTTAGTAACTATTTTTGGTATTAAATATTTAAAAGCAATATCTAATTTTTCATATTCAGTATACCCTGATAAATTAATTATTTCTAGTCTATCCTTCAATGGTTCTGGTATATTTTCAATATAATTAGCAGTTAGAATAAATAAAACATTAGATAAATCAAATTCTTCTTCAATATAATTATCACTAAAATATTTATTTTGTTCTTTATCTAAAATACTTAATAAACAGCTAGTTGGATCTCCTTTATAATCACTACTCATTTTATCGACTTCATCGATTAAAAACAGAGGATTATTTGATTTTGCTTTTTTCATTGATGAAATAATTCTACCTGGAATTGCGCCAACATAAGTTCTTCGATGACCAATTATTTCTGATTCATCTCTTATTCCACCAACTGATATTTGAACAAAATTACGATTTATTGCCTTAGCAATAGATTTTGCTAAAGTCGTTTTACCAACTCCAGGTGGACCAACTAAACAAATAATTGATCCGTTTTGATTTTTACTCATTTGATTTACAGCTAAATATTCAATAATACGATTTTTTACCTCTTTTAATCCATAATGTGATTCATCTAAAGATTTTTTTACCTGTTTTAAATTGTTATTATCATTAGTATAAATATTCCAAGGTAAAGAAAGTAACCATTCAATATAATCTCTTATTATATTAATTTCTGGTGACATACTAACACAAGATTCATATCTATTCAATTCATAATTTAATTTTTCTTTTATTTTTAAAGGACAATCCAATTCTTTTATTCTTTTTTTTAGTTTGTCTATCTCATTTTCTTTAGAAGAATCCCCCAATTCTTCTTTTAATATTTTCATTTTTTCTCTTAAAAGAAATTCTTTTTGACTTTCGTCTATTTCTTTTTTAACTTTCATATCTAGGTTTCGCTCAATTTGAAACATTTCTTTTTCTTCATAAATATCTTTTAATAACATTTCTCCTCTAGTAAGTGGATTAATAGTATTTAGATATTCTAATATCCTATCTTTGTTATTAATAATATTTGGTACAACTAAATCTGTAAATTTATCTAAACTATTTTCTTTAGCAATGATTGATAAAACTCCATTACTAATATAAGGAATATTATTAACATACGACTTTAATTCTTTATTTAATTTATTAATAATTATTTCCTCGTTTTCAATTTTTTCAATTTGAATCTCACTAACAATAGACTCTAAAGGATCATTTGATTTAAAGTTCAAAAATTCTACTATATTAAGTCTCCTTATTCCTTTTAAATCTACCCGTGTATTACCATTAGGTAGCTGTAATATATTTTCTAATTTAGCTAAAACTCCAATTTTAGTATTTTCTTTATATTCGCTAACTACTAATATATAATTATCATGAAATAGCAAAGCCATATCAATAACATTGTTATCTAAATTTTTTGAATCAAATTCTAGTTTTAAAGTATTATGTGGTAATAAGACTATACCATTTAAAAGAATTACTGGCAAGTTATATTTTTTCAATGTAATCACTTCCTTCAAAACCGAATATTATTATAGCATAAAAAAAGAATTATTCATCCAATAATTCTTCTAAATTTACAATATTTAATCCTCGTGAATTTATATATTCTATAATTAAAGGTAATTCTGTTATTGTATTATCATTAATTTTTAACGATATAATACTTCCTTTAACCAATTGTTGTTTAATAGTTATTAATGGATTATTCTTTACAATTATATTTGGTTTTATTGTATAGCTATTGTTTTTTTGACAAATACTTAGTATTTCATTATTTTCATCTTCTAAATAACAATAAGTATTTTTTTGATTACCAATCTTTGTGACAATCGTATTCATCCAACTTATACCATTTACATTATAATTATAATTATACCCCAAATTGCCTACTGTATAATCTTTGTCAATCAAATCTATTATTTTCTCATTATTTTCTTCAAACCAATTACCATCTATAAAAAAAGTAGCTTTTAAATTATTATCATTTAAAATTTTTAAGACTTTATCAATATTGTTATATTTTTCAACCAAAAAGATTAAACTAACCGCATTTTTACTACCTTTAATTATATATTTATCATAATTATTTTGGACGCTTATTGTCGGCTTTATTTTTTCGTATACCAATAAATTAGTATTAAACTGATTTGCTTTTTTCATCTTTTTATAACTTTCTTGAACATTTATTTGACTACCAGATATACCTGCAATAATTGTGTTTCCTTCTATAATTGCATCTATTGGTTCCGTTTTATATTGGCTTTGAATATTTTTTATTTGCTCTAAAATATCATCATTTTCTTTTATAACAGTTGTTATTTTATTAGTGTAAACAAAACTAAATAATATTAAAGTTATAAAACCGATACTTTCAAATATTTTTTTCATTTTTTCACCTATTTAAATATATGAAATATTTCACTTTTTTTTCTATATTTCATAGACTAAATTGAAAGGAGTTTTATTATGTATCCTAATTATCAAAATATTAATTATAAAAATAATTCACAATATCCAACTAATGAAAGATTTATTGGTGGATTTGCATTTCCATTTTTATTAGGTGGTGTAACTGGAGCCGCTTTAGCACCTAATTTTTGGAGACCACCATATAACCGTCCTATTTATCCATACCCACCATATCCATACTATGGACCTGGACCATATTATAGATAAAAAAAATAGTAGATTAATTTCTACTATTTTGCTTCTTCTTGGGCTCTTGTTTCTCTAATTACAATAACTTTAATAGTTCCTGGATATTGTAAAGTTTCTTCAATTTTGTTTTTAATATCACGAGCAACTTTATAACTTGCTGCATCATCAATTTTATCAGGTTTAACGATTACTCTTAATTCTCTACCTGCTTGCATAGCATAAGACTTTTCTACACCAGGTATTTCATTACCAATACTTTCTAATTCTTGTAATCTTTGAACATAATTTTCTAATGAATCATTTCTAGCACCAGGACGTGATGCAGATAAAGCATCAGCAATTGCGACTAAAACAGATATAACACTAGTCGCGTCTTTATCACCATGATGTGATTCAATGGCATTAATTACGATGTCATTTTCTTTATATTTTTTAGCTAAAGAAGCCCCTAAATCAACATGTGATCCTTCAACTTCATGATCAATAGCTTTACCAATATCATGTAATAATCCGGCTCTTTTAGCTAAAGCAACATTTTCACCTAATTCACCAGCCATAATACCAGCTAAATGCGCAACTTCAATTGAATGTTTTAAAGCATTTTGACCAAAACTTGTTCTAAAATATAACTTACCTAATAATTCTTGTAATTCAGGATCAACTTTAGTTATACCTAATTCGAATAAAGCTTCTTCACCATATTCTAATAATTTTAATTTCATTTCTTTTACTGTTTTATCATATATTTCTTCAATTCTTCCAGGATGAATTCTTCCATCTTTAATTAAAGCTTCAATTGCAACTCTTGCAATTTCTCTTCGATATGGATCAAAACTTGATAAAACAATAGCTTCTGGTGTGTCATCAATTATTAAATCAACACCCGTTACAGCTTCAATAGATCTAATATTTCTACCTTCTCTACCTATTAATCTACCCTTCATATCATCACTTGGTAAATTAACAACTGTAACGGTTTGATCTCCTGCTACATCACCAGCATACTTTTGCATAGCACTTATTAATAAACTTTTAGCCTTTTTATCAACTTCTAATTTTGCTTCTACTTCCCTATCTTTAATATAAGCAGCAATTTCTAAATTCATCATTTCTTCTACTTTTTTAAGTACTAGATCTCTTGCTTCATTTTTAGAATATCCTGCTATTTTTTCTAGCAATTCAACTTGTTGTTTTTTAATATCCTCCACTTTATCTTGTTCTTTTTGAATTTCTCTTTGTTTATTTACTAAATTATTTTCTCTTTCTTCTAACATTTGTTCTCTATTTTGTAATGTTTGATCTCTTTTATCAATATTACTTTCTCTTAAAAGTAATCTTTCTTCAGATTCTTTTATTTCATTTTTTTTCTCTTTTATTTCTTTTTCAGTTTCTATTTTTAATTTATGTGCTTCTTCTTTAGCATCTAATAAATAATTTCTTTTTATTTTATCAGCTTCTTTATTAGCCTTATCAATTATTGATTCAGCTTTCTTACCTGATAAATTATTTTTAACATAATTTAGTACAATCATTATTATGATTCCGACAAAAAGTCCCAATATTATCAATAAAATGGAGAGTATAATATCATTCATATATTACCTCCACTTTCTAGAGTTACTCACTCTATTATTATTTTAATATTTAAACAATGATAAGTCAAGCAAAAAAAATAATTTTTATAAATTATTAAAAATTAAAATAATCAATCTATTTGTTTTAATTTAAAGCAATTAAAAAAGTCAGTAAAATATTTTACTAACTTATTAATATATTATCTTTCAATCTTTTTTAATTGTTGCAAAATAATGCCCATCCCAATCATGATACTAATTACAGTAATTAAAGTTCCAACATATGGAATAATACCTAATAAATTTAATACAACAATTCCAATTAGACCTATCAATAACGGATTGCTTTCTTTTTTCATTAATTTTGTCCATATTATATACCCTAATAAGTATCCTGTAAACATACTTGATAACCATATAGCAAGAACATACAAAATCAATAATAAAATGGCCAAAGGAACACAAAATACTATAGTTAACAATAATATGAAAATTACAGGTATTAATATTAAAGAAAGTGTACCAAATCCAAACATTGAAAATAAATTTAAAATTTTTAAATCATTATTATTATTTTCTATTTTTTTAAATAATTTTGGTGCTACTAAATATAACGCTAAGAAAATAACTAAAATACCACCTAAATTATAAATAAAATTCATAATTTCTTCTTGAATTGTAACTTCTCTTTGCAATTTTTCAGTTAAATTTGTGGTATTTACTTGTGACTCTTCTATTTCAATAACAGCATCTTCATTATATGATAAATTATTTATATTTGCGTTTTCTATAATTATTTGATTCGCTTTAATATTAAGGTTTTCTACATTACCATTTATAGTAACTGAAGCAGCATAAATAGTAACATCTTTTTTGATAGTTCCAGAAATTGTAACGGTATTAGCTAAAACTAATAAATCTCTTTCTATTACACTATTTTCATTAAAATTTACAACATTTCCAAAAACAAAACCATCATTTTTTACTGTTCCGTTTATTTCTATATTGTTTCCAGCAGAAAGTAAATATTCACTTTCACCATTATATTTTATTGTATTTCCAAGAGTCATATCTAATCCTAAAACTTTATTAGTATTTTCAACATTATTTCCTAATAAAATAGAACTGCCTTGTATCTCTTGCCCTTCTTTTACTTCATCATTAATATTTATATTTAATGCACTAACACTTATTGGTATAAATAATACTAAAAATAAAATTAATTTTTTCATCTATTCACCTCGATATTATATTACCATTATATTAGCAAAATGTCAAAACTATGTGGTAAATTTTTTTAAAAAAGGGTATAATAATTATGGTGATTATATGGAATTATTCTTATTATGTTTAAAAATTTTTTTTGCAAGAATTTTAGATGTATCATTAGGTACTTTAAGAACAATGATTACAGTTAAAGGTAAAAATTTATATGCTAGTCTAGTAGGATTTTTTGAAGTGCTTATATGGTTTATAATTGTTAAAGAAGCTTTAAATACAAATGAAACTAGTATTTGGATAGCTATTTTTTATGCTTTAGGTTTTGCTACTGGAACTTATATTGGTGGTGTTTTATCTCAAAAATTTATTTCCGGAAATTTAAACGTTCAAATTATAACAAATAACGCTTATCCAATTATGGTTGACAAATTAAGAAACGAAGGTTACGGAGTTACAGTTATTGATGTTGAAGGAAAAAATAAAAATGAAGATAAATATATGCTATTTATCGAAATAAATAATAAAAAATTTAATCATTTACGTAAAATAGTAAAAAGCATTGATAAAGATGCGTTTGTCGTTGTCAACGAAACTAAATATGTTTTTAATGGATTTATGAATAACGTTATAAAATAAAAACTATTGCCAAAATCTTTTAAAATTTGGTAATAGTTTTTTTACAAATCAAATTTTTATTCTTTTTGTGACTCAATTAATAATTTTTCATATTTTTCTTGTAATACATAAATATCCTTACTACTCATGAATATCATAACAGCATTCTTATGTTTTAATAGTTTGTCAGCAGTATCTAAATTTATATATTCACCATTTTGTAATTTATCCAAAATGACTTCATATGTAACATCATCATAGCCTTCTTCTTCTCGGTCAACACCAATATCCATTATATATGACTTATCAGCTAAATTTAATGCATCAGCAAATTCTTGTGCCATTTCTTTTGTTCTTGATAAAGTATGCGTTTTTAAAATTGCAACGATTTCTTTGTCAGGATATTTTTGACGAGCACCTTTTATAGTAACCTTAACTTCTGTTGGATGATGAGCATAATCATCAATAGTTACAATATCACCTATAGTTTTTTCTTTAAATCTTCTTTTTGCACCTTCAAAATTTTTTAAATATTTTGCAACTTCTTTAGCTTCTATTCTTTCATAATAACAAATACCAATTACTGCTAAAGAATTTAACAACATGTGTTTACCATATAAAGGTAAATCAAAGTGACCATAATAATTATCTTCTATAAAAACATCAAAGCTTGTTCCATCATTTGTAAATTCTACATCTTTAGCAATTATATCATTATCTTCATTTAAACCATAATAAAATATAGGAACATTTACTTCCAAAGTATGAGTATAAGGATCATCCCCACAGGCAATTACCATTTTTTCTGCCAATCGAGCAAACTCTTGATAAGCTAAAATAACATCATCAATATCTTTATAATAATCAATATGATCTAATTCAATATTAGTTATGATTGCATAATAAGGTGTGTAATTTAAAAAATGTCTTTTATATTCACATGCTTCCAAAGCAAAATACTTATTTTCCTTATTTGCATAACCAGTACCATCACCTATCAAATAATTGCAACCTGTAATATTTTTTAAAACATGGCTTAACATAGCTGTAGTCGTTGTTTTACCATGACATCCAGAAATCGCAATTGTTTGAAACATTTTAGTTAATTTACCAACCATATCTTGATATGAATATATTTTTAAATTTAACTCTTTAGCTCTAACAATTTCTTCATGATTATCTTTAAAAGCGTTACCTTGTATTATTATCATGTCTTCTTTTATATTATCTTTGTTGAATTCATATATTTTTATTCCTTTATCTATTAATGCTTGTTCAGTAAAAAAATGATCTGGTTTATCACTACCTTCTACTTCATATCCAAGACCATCAAGAATTTGAGCTAATGCGCTCATTCCTGTACCTTTTATTCCGACAAGAAAGTATTTCATCTAATCATCTCCTAATATTATTTTACACCATTATTAATTAAAAAGTCCATATTTTTTAATAAAAATACCAAAATTATTACATTTTTTTTAACAAAAAAAACCTATCACATAGGTTTTAATTTTTAAATGGTCGGGAAAACAGGATTTGAACCTGCAACCCCTTGGTCCCAAACCAAGTGCTCTACCAAGTTGAGCCATTTCCCGATATATGGTGCGCTCGAAGGGATTCGAACCCCTGACCTTTTGGTTCGTAGCCAAACACTCTATCCAACTGAGCTACGAGCGCATGACATAACCTAATAAATGGTGGCTTCAGGTGGAATCGAACCACCGACACAAGGATTTTCAGTCCTTTGCTCTACCGACTGAGCTATGAAGCCAAATTAAATGGCGGTTCCGACGGGACTTGAACCCGCGATCTTCTGCGTGACAGGCAGACGTGATAACCACTACACCACGGAACCATTGGTTGCGGGAGAAGGATTTGAACCTACGACCTTCGGGTTATGAGCCCGACGAGCTACCAAGCTGCTCCATCCCGCGATATAAATCAAAATGGCGGAGAAAGAGGGATTCGAACCCCCGCGCCGTTTCCGACCTCCCGGTTTTCAAGACCGGTCCCTTCAACCAGACTTGGGTATTTCTCCATAAATTCGTGAACGAATTGATTATAGCATAAACTAAAATGAAATGTCAATATAAAATAACCAATTTCAGTAAAAATTACTTAATAAATTACTAAAATTAAATAAAATAGCTAATAAATTATATAAATATATGATAAAAATATTCTTATTATTAACTAGATTTTTTCTCTAAAATATTGTATAATTATATTCAGAATAAAAAGGTGATTTATTATGTTAGGTAAAATTGTATATATAAGTAATAATAATGCAAATATTCAAGTACCTCAAAATGTTAAAATACCAACTAGTATAATGAATATGCACGTTGTTTTTGAGGATACAAATAAAAAAGTCTTAGGAGAAATTGATGATATTAACAATGATTTGATTAGAATTAGATTTTTAGGGGAAATTGTTAATAACCAATTCGTTGGTGGAGTTATTAGAAAACCTACTATGGAAGCTAAAGTTCGAATGATTAATGCCGAAGAATTAAAAATAATAGTTGGCGAAAATAGTAAAGAAACATTTATGTTAGGAACTAGTGCTTTATATGATAACTATCCAATTATGGTAAATATTAATGATTTATTTTCTAATCATATGGCCATATTTGGTAATAGTGGTTCTGGTAAATCATGTGGTGTAGCAAGACTATTACAAAATGTATTTGCGAATCCTAATTTTCAGCCATATAAAGCAAATATATTTATATTTGATGCTTATGGAGAATATCATAATGCATTTACTAATTTTAATCAAATAAACCCTAATTATCAATTTAAGTATTACACCACTAATAAACAAGATACAAACGGACAACCTTTACAAATACCACTCTGGTTACTAGATAATGATGACTTTGCAATTTTATTAAGTGCTGATGATCATTCACAATTACCAATAATTGAAAGAATGGTAAAATTAGTTAAAATATTTGCTTCTAGTGATGATATGTCTTTAAAATATAAAAATCATTTAATAGCTAAAGCTATAATGACTATTTTATATACTAATCAAAGTGCTAGCAGTAAAAGAAATGATGTATTCGCTATTTTTAATTCTTGTTCTACTCCACAATTTAATCCAGAAGCAGTAGTTCAAGGTGTCGGATATACTAGAAAATTTAGAGAATGCTTTTTAATTAATGATAATGATAATTTTTCAGAAAGCGTTTTATTATCAGAATATGTTTCAAGTTTTATTGATGAAAGTTTAGATCAATATGAAGAAGAAAAAATTAATTATTTCACATTAGAAGATTTAGAAAAAGCTTTAAATTTCACTTTAATATCTGAAGGATTATTGCGTAATGAAAAAGCTTATAGTGGAGCTATCGCATTAAAAGTTAGATTACACTCTATTTTAATTAGTGAATATTCAAGATATTTTGCTGTTCCACAATTTATGACAAAAGATCAATTTATAGCTAGTTTAGTAACAAGCAATAATCGTAAAGCTCAAATTGTAAACTTTAATTTAGAAGATGTAGAAGATTGGTTTGCTAAGTTCGTAACTAAAGCTTATACTAAATTATTATTTAATTATGTTAAAGGTATGAATAATCGTGCAACTATTCCATTTCATATATTCTTAGAAGAAGCACATAGATATGTTCAAAAAGATAATGATACTTACTTAATTGGTTATAATATATTTGATAGAGTTGCCAAAGAAGGAAGAAAATATGGACTTATATTAGATTTAATTTCTCAAAGACCAGTTGAATTATCAGATACCGTTATATCACAAATGGCTAATTTCTTAATATTTAAAATTACTCACCCATTAGATGTTGAGTATATTCAAAAAATGTTACCAAATATTAGTATGGATATAGTTGAAAAACAAAAAAGTCTACAACCCGGTACTTGTATGGCTTTTGGTCGAGCATTTAAAATTCCTATGATTGTAAGAATGCAAATGCCAAATCCAATGCCAGAAAGTAGTAACTGTAATATTTTAGGAACATGGTAAAAGGACATCATTTGACGTCCTTTTTTGTTTCTTTCTTTAATCCGTAATGTACTCTTACTTTATCTTCTATCTCATTAGCTAATTCTTTATTTTTCTTTAACAATTCTTTAACATTTTCTTTACCTTGACCAATTTTTTCACCTTTATAAGAATACCAAGCACCACTTTTTTCAATTATATTTGCTTCTGTTGCTAAATCAACTAATTCGCCTTCATGAGATACACCTTCACCATACATTATATCAACTGTGCATGATTTAAAAGGTGGAGCCATTTTATTTTTAACTACTTTAATAGTAGTCTTATTACCAACTATATCAGTACCTAATTTTAATTGTTCTGCTCTTCTTATTTCTAATCTAATTGAAGAATAAAATTTTAATGCTCTTCCACCTGGTGTTACTTCAGGATTTCCAAACATTACACCAACTTTTTCTCTTAATTGATTAATAAATATAGCAACAGTATTTGTTTTATTTATGACACCTGCTAATTTACGTAATGCTTGACTCATAAGTCTTGCTTGTAATCCAACATGAGAATCTCCCATTTCACCTTCAATTTCAGCTTGTGGTACTAATGCTGCTACTGAATCAATAACAATGACACTAATAGCACCACTTCTAACTAAGGCTTCACATATTTCTAATGCTTGTTCACCATTATCTGGTTGTGATAATAATAATTCATCTATATTAACACCTAGTTTTTGAGCATATTGTGGGTCTAATGAATTTTCAGCATCAATAAAAGCTACTCTTCCACCTAATTTTTGAGCTTCTGCTATAGCATGTAAAGCAAAAGTAGTTTTACCACTTGATTCTGGACCATATATTTCAATTATTCTTCCTTTAGGATATCCACCTATTCCTAATATCATGTCTAAAGCTATTGAACCACTTGGAATAACATCTATTTGTCTAACTTCATTAGAACCTAATTTCATAACAGATCCTTTTCCAAATTGTTTTTCTATATCTTGTAAAACTTGATCTAATGTTTTGTCATTACTTTTTGTCATAATTCCTCCTAATTTTAACTCCTACAATCACATTATAAACTAAAAAAAAACAAAAGTCAATACAAAAGCGAACAAAAATTTGTATTTAATGATTAAAAAAAATAACTTAACTTAAAATTATTTTTTTATTCATTTGATAATATTGCATTCCAGAATATACACTAAGTACAGTAGCGATAATTAATAATACATCTGAAACTTTTATATTATATAATTCAAAAGGTAAGTTATTAAATAATGTTAAAACAATACCTAACATTAAAAATGCCGTTTTAAATTTTCCTGATTTAATTGCAGCTACAACTTCTTTTTTACTACCAACAATCATTTTAATAATATCAACAACTGTATCCCTAGTAACAACAATAACTGGAATTATTGGATGAATTAACCCTTGACTAGCCAATATAATCAAAACAGAATTTACCAAGAACTTATCAGCTATTGCATCTAACATTTTACCTAAATCAGTAATCATATTATATTTTCTAGCAATATATCCATCTAAAAAATCAGTTAATGACGCTAAAATAAATAAAATTCCTGCAATAAAATATTTAATATCAATAACAATTGATTCATTTATAAATAATTTTGTTGCTGTTAATCCTACTGCATCAAATGGAAAAATCAAAATTAAAACTATTAAAACAGTCATAAAAATTCTTAAACTTGTTATTTTATTTGGTAAGCTCATATGTACCTCCATAAACTAAATTATCATTATTTTTATCGTCTTCTTTTATTATTGTATAAAGTAATACTACTATAGTTAAAAATATTACTACTATTGCTATATAAATAATGTTTTGATATATTTTTTCACTTTTTCTTTCAACAGTATAAGGCGATTTTATTTTATTTTCTTGTTTACTTTTACTTTCTTTTTTTATATCATCTAAAGATAACTTAGAGGTATAATCAAATAAATATTCATTAAAATCATCAACAATTTCTTCTTTATTTAATCCTAAATATTTAGCGTAATCTCTAATAAAATATTTTAAATTAAATACATCTTGAAAATGTTCTACATTACCATTTTCTATATCAGTAATTTGTGAGGCAGATATTTTTAAGTCTTCAGCTGCTTCTTCAACAGAAACTCCTATGCTTTCCCTAGCCTCTTTTAATTTTTCACCTATTTCTTTCATAAGTCACCTCATAAATAAAAAAAATAATACTTATAAGCCATGTTCTGTACTCTTAATAGAGCGACAAACATCTATCTACCAATAAAATTGGTTCTAAATAAAGTTTAATTCCCTTATTTAAACTCCCCTACCATAATTTGGGTTTCTTGCTTGTGGGGTTTACCGCGTTTCATTCTTCTATTACTAGAAGCATCGTTTCTGTGGCACTTTATATCTAATCTAATCCTTATAGGACTATTTCGATGCCGTTAGGTTAAAACCTACCATAGGTTATTTTTTCCCTATGCACAATCACTACTACCATCTCAGGATAGTGCAAGCATGGACTTTCCTCTACATTAAATGCAGCGTTTGTCAAGTATTATTCTTTACCATATATAATTTTTTCTAAATTAGATAATCTTTTTAAAACATCGACACTATTACTTCCAGAATCACTATCAGCGTTTTCTTTTAAAATATCTAATTTCATTTTTAAACTTCTAATTTCTTGTTTTAACTTCATGTTATCATTAGTTAAATCTCTTATTTCATTAGAAAGTTCCTTATTAATAGCCATAAATTCTTCATAATCACGCATGATTATATCTAAGAATTTGTCCACTTCTTGTGGACGATACCCCCTTGTATCCAACTTAAATTCTTTTTCAAATATATCTTTAACGGTCAACATTATTCGATCTTGATACATCTAATATCACCCAGATAAATTATATAACAAAAAAGGATATTTTGTCAACCAAATTATTTTCTTATATTTTTAAAATAAGTTGCTAATTTGATGAACTTAATATCCTCTATCATATTATTAAAAATGCCTTCTATATGATCCATAATCTCACCTATTTTTATTAAACCACACATATGTAAATAATGCATTAAATTCGACAAAACATGTCAAAATTAGTTTAAATTATTTTATAAATATAGTATAATAATAATGGTGAGATAGATGAATTATCCAAACGGTATTAAAAAAACATTTAAAATAAGTGCTAGTAACCGTGGTATGACTTTAGAACAAGAATTAAATGATACTAACCTTTATTATCGTAATAATGATATGGCTGTTATTTATAAAAAGCCTACCCCTATTACAATCAATAAAGTAGATTATAAAAATAGAAAAGATGCAGTCATAAAAGAAGCACACTTTATGACACCTTCAACTACTGATTATAATGGAATATATAATGGTAAATATATCGATTTTGAAGCTAAAGAAACAAGAAAAAGTTATTTTCCTCTAGCTAATATTCATGCTCATCAAATAGAACACTTAAAAAAAATAAAAAAATGTGGTGGAATCGGATTTATTATTGTTAAATTTATACTCGATAAAGAAACATATTTGTTAGAAATTGACAAATTAGAAAATTTTTTAGATAATAATAAACGTAAATCTATTCCAAAAGAATATTTTATACAAAATGGTTATTTAATTAAACAAGGATATAAGCCATACTTAGATTATTTAAAAATAATAGATGTAATTAAGGAGAGATAAAAATGAAAAAATTTTTTAAGAAAAATAAAAAAATAATTATTGCCGCTTTAATTAGCTTAATAATTTTAATTGTAGGATCATTAACAATAAGTTTTGTTCCAACTATATTATTAATGTTATTTATAGGAATGATATATTTCCTTGTAACTAAGAAAAAAAAGAAAAAAACAAGTAAAATAGAGATATTTAAATCATTTATGATTTTTTGCTTCTCTTTTGCTATATTTTGTTTAATTTTAGGTATTTCATTTGGTGCATATATAATTACAACAGCGCCAAAATTTACTGAAGAAAAATTATATAATAAGGATGCTTCTATTTTATATTTATCAAATGGTGAAGAGTTTGCTAAAATCGGTGATGAATTAAGAGAAAAAGTTACTTATGATCAATTATCACAATCTTTAATTGATGCAATTATTGCTACAGAAGATTCAAGATTTTTCCAACATAGTGGCGTTGACTTACCAAGGTTTTTAAAAGCATCATTTACTCAACTTTTAGGTAAAGGTGGAGGTGGTGCTTCAACTTTAACTATGCAAGTATCTAAAAATGCATTTACATCAACAGAAGCTGAAGGTATTGAAGGTATCATTCGTAAATTCACAGATATTTATGTTTCTGTTTTTGAAATTGAAACCCATTATACTAAAGAACAAGTAATTGAATTTTATGTTAATTCTAACAATTTGGGAAGTAGAAATCGTGGCGTTGAACAAGCAAGTATGGATTATTTTGGTAAACATGCTAGTGAATTAAATGTCGCTGAATCGGCTATGATTGCCGGTTTATTCCAAGCTCCTGGCGCTTATAATCCATACTTATATCCAGAAGCATGTGAACAAAGAAGGCAAACTGTTTTAAGTTTAATGTTAAGACATGGTTACATTAATGAAGAAGAATATAATATTGCTAAAGAGCTAACAGTTGAAGAATTATTAGTTGATAAAGAAGTAGAAGGAGATTCAAATACATACATTGATTTTATTAATACTGTTGTAGAAGAAGTTATTGAAAGAACAGGTCAAGATCCATATGAAGTCCCAATGAAAATATATACAACTATGGATAAAGATATGCAAGATACAATGTCTGGTGTTATGAGTGGATCGTTGTATAAATGGGAAAATGATGAAGTACAGGCAGCAAGTGTTGTTATAGATGTTAACACAGGTGAAATTAAAGCTGTTGGTGGCGGAAGAAATCGTGTTGCAAAAGGTGTTAACTTTACTAATATTCCTAGACAAATTGGTTCTACCGCTAAACCTTTATATGATTATGGACCTGGTATTGAATATAATAATTGGTCTACTTATACCCCATTTACTGATGAACCTTATGCTTATTCAGATGGTACTACTTTAAAAAACTGGGATGGTAAATATTATAACTTCCAAACATTACATGAAGCTTTAAAACATTCAAGAAATATTCCTGCTGTAAAAGCTTTTCAACAAAATAGCCAATCAAATATAACTAAATTTGTTACTAATTTAGGATTAAATCCTGGAACAATGTATGAAACTCATGCACTTGGTGGTTATGAAGGCGATACTTTAATTACTTTAGCTACTGCTTATGCTGCATTCTCAAATGGTGGTTATTATATTGAACCTCATAGTTTTACAAAAGCTGAATTTACTGAATCAGGTAAAACTTATGAAGTTAAACCAGTTACTAAAAAAGCAATGAGTGAATCTACAGCTTATATGATTGCAAAAATACTAGAAGATACATCAGGTTATGCAATTGGAAGAAACGTTAACGGAGTTAACTATGCAGGTAAATCTGGAACCAATAACTTACCTTCTAATATTATTGATCAATATGATTATCCATCAAACGCTATAAAAGATAAATTAATTGCAAGTTTTAATGATTCTTATGCAATAACAGTTTGGTATGGTTATGAAGAATTAAATAAGGAACATTATATGACTGTCAATAACTATAACATAAAAGATGTATTCCAAACTATAGCTAAATCTGTATATACAGAAAAATCAACTTGGGAACAACCTGATAGTGTTGTTAAATTAGAAGTTGAATACGGATTACCTACTGCTATGTTAGCAAGTGAATATACACCTGAATCACAAAAAGTTACAGCTTATTTTAAAAAAGGATTTGAACCAACTGAAGTATCTACTAGATATAGTCAATTAGCTAATGTTTCAAATTTAAACTATACTAATAATACTCTATCTTGGAATCCTATTGCTACACCTGATTTTATTGATAATAATTATCTTAATCAATTATACACAAAATTATATACTGATGAAAAAACTAGACAAGAACAACTTAATTCTCATTTAAGTTATAATCAAAAAAATATTGGATCTGTTGTTTATGATGTTTATATAAAAGATAGTACAGGAAATTTAAAATTAATTACAACTACAAGTAATACAAGTTTTGTTTATCCAGTTACTGAATCAACTACATTTGTTGTTAAATCAAGTTATAGTATATTTAAAAGTAATGCTAGTAGCGGTGCAGAATTTACTGTAGAAACTAGTGGTAGTTCAATTGTTAGTAGCCAATTAAATGGTAATTCAACGATTACATTATCTGTTGGTCAAAAGTACAGTGAACCAGAAAAGCCAGTTATCGTTTTATTAAATGGAAATACCGATATTACAAATTTAGCAACTATCACATGTACAGTTATGCGAAATTCTGATAATCAAGTATTTAACAGTACTTCTTATATAAATACGGATAAACCAGATACATATACAATAACTTATCATATTAAATATGGAAGTTATAGTGATACATTAATTAAATTAGTACAAATAAATTAAAAGAAGGAATTACCCTTCTTTTTTACATATATTTTTTAATTTACAATTTTCACAGTTTGGATTAATAGCTTTACAATAATAACGACCAAACAAAACTAATTGATGATGCAATCTACATAAATCATAATCTTTGAATTTTTTAGATAATTTTTTTTCAGTAGTATATACATCATCATTTTTTTTAGCTATTCCTAATCTTATACTTACTCGATGAACATGTGTATCAACTGCAATACAAGGAATATTATAAATATTACTTAAAACAACATTAGTAGTTTTTCTACCTACTCCAGGCAAACTTTCTAAAAATTCTCTATCATTTGGGACAATATCATTTTTTTCTTTTAATTTATTAGCTATATCAATTATATTTTTAGCTTTCTTATTATAAGTTCCAATTGGTTTAATGATCTTTATTATATCATTAATATCAGATTTTCTTAAAGCTTCTAAATTTGGATATTTTTTGAATAATACTTCAGTTACTTCATTTACTCTTTTATCCGTTGTTTGAGCACTTAACATAGTAGCAATCAATAATTCATAATCTTTATTATAATTTAATTCACATTTTGGATTAGGTATTAATTCATCTAGATAATTAATTATCTCGTTCATTTAACCAATCATAATCAAATAATTTTTTATTTGATTTTTTACTTTCAAATTTTTTTCTGTCATTTATAACATCTTCTTCTGTTTTAATACCTTTTTTATTCCAATCTCTAATAATTTTATCAATATATCTTAAATTTGTTACATTATTAAATACTGCTTCTTTTAATGCTAATAAAATTAATTTATCATCAAAATCTTTTTGCCAATCACTTATTATTTCATAATCCATAGGAGATAAAGTTCTTCCAAATTCTTTTTCAAATATATCAAATAAATTATCTGATTTTTTTTCTTTTCCATCAATTATAATAAAAGCTAATTTATTATATAATTCATCTAAATTAATTATTTCTTCTCTTACTTTTTTATTTATTATATCTATTTTAATAATATTTTTTTCTATTAAAGAATTTATTAAATCCATTGTTTCATTTAATTTAAAATTTAAATCTTTAGCTATTTGTTTCGGATTAAATGTGTTATCAGTATTTATTAAATATATTAAAATTATTAATTCTGAATCTGTTATATTTAATTTTCGATAATTTTTAAATAAAATATTAGGAACATAAAATGGTTCGTTTTTTAATATATCTGTTAATTTTCCTAACATAAATATAACCTCCCTATCAATAATTTTTACATAATTCATCTAAATCTTTTAACATATTATCAACTTCAGCAAATGTTTTTGGTCGAGCACCACAGGCATAGATATGGCCACCACCATTATAATTAGAAGTAACTTCATTAATAATAGGTCCTTTAGATCTAATTGAACATTTAATATAGTTATTACCTTTATCTTCACTACAAAAAGCAATAACTTTTACTTCTTGAATATTGTTAAAATTTTCAATTAAATTACCTGCGGTTGATGGATCGACTTCGTATTGTTTTAAAATTTCATCAGTTATTTTTAAATAACCTAAACCATTTTCAGTTACTACTAAATTAGATGAAAGATAACCAGAAAATCTTATTTCTCTTAATGGCCTATTATATAAATTACCATACAAATTAGTAAAATCTAATTTAGTCTTTTTAATTAACCATGCCACTAATTCAAAAGTTTTATATGATGTATAGCTATATAAAAATCTATTAGTATCTGCAATAAGACCAATATATAGTTTTGATGCTATTTCAGAATTTATTTTCATATTATTATTTTTTATTAATTCAATTATTAACTGACTAGCACTACTCGCTTTATCGTCAATCAATTCAATATTTCCATATTTTTCTACAAAAGGATGATGATCAATTTTAATTACATAATTAAAATTATTTATATTAACACCATCGATTCTTTTTATATCAGGTGTATCAGTTACTATTAATAAACTTTTTTCATAATCTATTTCATCTAATTTATCAATATTTCCTATATAACGAAATCTACTGGCAGGAGATCCTACTACATATACTTTTTTATTTGGAAAATTATATAATATTGCTTCCTTTAATCCAATAGAACTCCCTAAAGCATCAGGATCAGGACCAACATGTCTCGCAATAACAATTGTATCATATTTTTTTATTGCTTTATATATTCTTTTAAAACTCATACAATCACACTTTCTACTGCAATAATTATACTATATTTAGTTAATTATGTCTAGAAAAAAAGAAGGATTAACCTTCAATAAAATTGTATGTATCTCTAGCAATCATTACTTCTTCATCTGTAGGAATTACATAACAAGGAATAGTTGAACTTTTTTTAGTTATTAATTTAAATTCTCCTCTGATATTATTAGCTTCATTATCTATTTTTATACCTAAACATTCTAACCCTTTTAAAATAGCTTCTCTTGTTGTAATAGAATTTTCACCAATTCCTCCAGCAAAACAAATTGCATCTACATGACCTAATTCTACATAATATTTAGCAATATATTCAATAACTCTTTTTATAAATAGATGAAATGCTAAAATACATCTTTCATTATTATTTTTTATTCCTTCTTCAATATCTCGTGAATCACTACTTATACCGCTTATTCCTAAATAACCACTTTTTTTAGATAAATCATTCATAACATCTTCTAATGATTTATCAGTTTTATTCATTATATAAGGTATTATTGAACTATCTATATCACCACTTCTTGTTCCCATTACTAGTCCTGCATTAGGAGAAAATCCTAAACTAGTATCAAAACATTGACCATCTTTTACAGCCGTAATACTTCCACCATTTCCTAAATGACAAGTAATTAAATTTGGTTTATCATTGTCTAAAATTTTCTTTAATGATTCTGTTAAATAATCATGACTAATTCCATGGAAGCCATATCTTCTTACACCATAATTTGTAAACCATTCATATGGTGTTGCGTATAAATAAGATTCTTTTGGCATTGTTTGATGAAATGCAGTGTCAAAAACTGCAACACTTACTGCATTTGGAATTTCTTCTTTGAAAGCTAAAATTCCCATTAAATTAGCTGGATTATGTAAAGGAGCCAATGAAGATAATTCATCAATTGTTTTAATAACATCTTCTGTTATTATTGTTGATTTTGCGTATTTATCTCCACCATGAACAACTCTATGTCCTACTCCTTTTATTTCATCCAATGATTTTATTACTTTGTTTTCTAATAACTCATTAATTAAAATTCTAACGGCATCTTTGTGGTTAGATAAATTAGCTTCTTTTTTTATTTTCTCTCCGTTTAATTTTATTGTATATAAACTATTATCTAAACCTATTCTTTCGAAAACTCCAGAAATTAAAACTTTTTCTTCTGGCATTTCATACATTTGAAATTTTAATGATGAACTTCCTGCATTAACTGATAATATTTTCATATTTTCCTCCTATATATCATATTCAAATACTTCACAATTTTTTATTGTTATTTCACTTAATATTCCATCTTCTGGAATTCCTTTAAAATAATAATATAATACTCGCATTATCCCACTATGAGTTACAATAATAATATTTTTATTTTGATATTTTTCTTTCAACTCTTCTATTAAAGTTGCAACTCTATTATATAATTTTTTTACACTTTCTGCTTTTTTATATTGAATATTTTTATTATAATTCCAATATTCATCAAAATTAATAGAATTTTTAGGTTTCCCAGTAAATTCACCATGATCTCTTCCTAATAATTTATCTGAATATATAATTGGTACACCATTACTTATTATTTGTGCTGTTTCTTTACATCTATCTAGTGGTGAACTTACTATTAAATCAATTTTTTTATCTTTAAAATAATTGCTAACTTGTTTAGCTTGTTCTTTTCCTTTACTAGTTAAGGAACTATTTATTCTACCAACTAAACAATTATTAGCATTTTCCATAGTTTCACCATGTCTTACAACATATAGTTTCATTTACTCATCCCAATCTATTTCTACACAAAATGGATTATCTGAATTATAACCATCCTGATTACCTAAGAACATATCTAAAAGGAAAGCCAAAATAAGAGGTATAATAAATAACAATGCTGCAGCACCTAATCTTATTGAAAATCTTTTAAATGCTGTCTTCATTTCTTTATCCGCATCACCATTAGCCAATACTTTTATAAAATCTAAAGTTCCTAATCCTAAAGCAAGCAATGGTCCTGCAATCTTTATTATATTTAATATCCAAAGTATTTTTTCTTTTAATTGAGTTGAAAATATTTCACAACCTTGTGATAAATCAGCTATTATTTTTTCATTAACTAATCTTTCATAAAATTTATTGAAACTACTACATTCGTCCATTCTTTTTTGCATATCTTGATCATTCTTATAAGATGGATATTTTTCATATAAAATATTGCAGTATTCCATAACATCTTTAATGCCTTGCTCAGTATATCCCAATGGATCACTTGAACAATTACTGCATATATTATCATTAGCATCAATATCATTTAAACTAGATTCAATGTCATCAATAGTAATTGGATAGGATAATGCTTGCTCAGCTAAAATTCCTAATGGTTTTCTTAATGCGCCTAATAATTGTTTAAATTTTTTACTATCTATATATGGATTATCAGATTCTTCTTCATAAGTTTGCCCATCTATTGTTTTATTGTTAAAAACTTTATCTTCTACGAATCCTTTACTTCCAGACCCATTAAAATAAAATTCATAATCTGTTTTAGAAAGATTAGTGGAACTACTATTATAACTTGAATAATATATATAGGTAGGACATGTCAATTTGTCTGTATCAAATTTGAAATCTTCAGCTGTTATTTTACCATAACTAATATTTCCAGTAGTCGTATCCTTTTTTATTTCTAGAACATTAAAAACTAAATTTTTCCCATCAGAATATGTCAAAAATGTAATTTTATCACCATGTGGAATAGCATATGTACATTTGACACAGGCATATGGATGTGACTCACAATCAATTTCTTCAGCATCTTCTGCATTTATTTCTATATTAAATAAAAAACATAAACTTATAAAAAATACTAAATAAAATATTTTTTTCATTTAAACCACCTAATTTTTATTCTTCATATGTGGGAATAATATAACTTCTCTTATATTTTCTTGATTAGTAATCATCATAACTAATCTATCAATACCCATTCCCATACCACCAGCAGGAGGCATACCATATTCTAATGCTTCAACGTAATCAATATCCATTTCATTAGCTTCATCATTACCTAATTCTTTTTCTTTTAATTGATTTTCAAATCTTTCATATTGGTCAATTGGATCATTTAATTCTGTAAATGCATTAGCATATTCGCTACCACAAATAAATAGTTCAAATCTTTGTGTAAATCTAGGATCTTTAGGATCTTTTTTAGCTAATGGACTTATTTCAATTGGATGTCCATAAACAAAAGTTGGTTCAACAATAGTTTCTTCAACAAATTTTTCATAAAAAGCATTAACTATATGACCATAACTAAAGTGATTTTCAATTTCAACATCATTTTCTTTAGCCAATTTCTTAGCTTCTTCTATAGAGTTTACTTTAAAGAAATCAATACCAGTTTTTTCTTTTATTAAATCTACCATATGTGCTCTTTTAAATTTAGGTTTTAAAGATATGTTATGTCCTTTCCAAGTTATATCATAAGTTCCTAATACATCCATAGCAACATTACTAATAATTCCTTCAGTTAAATCCATCATACCTTCTAAATCACTATAAGCTTTATAAACTTCAATAGTAGTAAATTCAGGATTGTGATTTCTATCCATTCCTTCATTTCTAAATAATCTACCTATTTCATATACGGCATCCATTCCACCTACTAACAATCTTTTTAAAGGTAATTCTGTTGCAATTCTTAAATAAAAATTCATATCTAAAGTATTATGATGAGTTACAAATGGTCTTGCAGCAGCCCCACCTAAAATAGGATTTAATACTGGTGTTTCAACTTCTACATAACCTAAATTATCTAAATAATGTTGAATTGATCTGATAATTTTAGGTCTCATGAAAGCAACACGTCTTGCTTCTTCATTAGTTATTAAATCAACGTATCTTCTTCTAAATCTTTCTTCAACATCAACTAATCCATGAAATTTATCAGGTAATGGTCTTAAAGCTTTAACTAAATGAACATATTTAGTTGCTTTAACTGATAATTCTCCCATATTAGTACGCATAACAGTTCCTTCAATACCTACAATATCTCCTAAATCAGCTTTATCAAATAAATCATATTGTTCTTCACCAACATTATCCAATTTAACATATATTTGAATTTGACCATATTTATCTTGAATATGCATAAATCCAGCTTTACCTTTACCTCTTTTAGTCATAATACGTCCAGCTACTTTAACAGGTATATCAACTTCATGTAATTCTTCTTTAGTCATATCAGCATATTTTTCTTTTATTTCTTTTGAATTTGTAGTTACATCAAACCTAGATCCAAAAGGATCAATTCCCTTATTTTTTAAATCATTTAATTTTTCTCTTCTTACTAATTCTTGTTCTGTAAATTCTCTCATTTTATCTCCTCAATTCTTGTATTTGTAAATTTATCAGCAATTCCTTCTTTACAATATAATACCATAAAAGCATTAATAATTACTACTAAAATTTGAAAAAATCCTAATAAATTAATTAAAATAAAATATATTCGATTAGTTGCAATAAATAAAATTATAAACATAAATATTAAATAACCCAATCCATTAATTATTACAGCTCTTCCAGACAAATCTTTAATATCTAAATTTTTTCCTTTTATTTTCAATTTAAATAATTTTTGACCTATAGTTTGTCCTTTTGTTATAAAAGGAATTATTATAAAATTAATTATTATTAAAAAAGCTCCAAACAAATTTATTCCAAAATTTTGTTTATCAATATTATGAGTAAGTGAAATAAATTGATTTAAATAAATTTCACTATCTATTTTCTTCTCAACATACAATTCATTTAAGTTATTTAATTCTATTTCATAACTATTAACAGGTAATAATTGTTTAATTAAAAATAATATTATAAATATTATAAACATATCTAACAAATATGATAAAAATCTTTTACTTACAATACTCATTTTTCACTTCACCAACCAATTTTATAAATTCTTCTTTAGTAGTTACTTTCATAAATCTTTGTTTATAATCTTTAGAAATTCCTTTTAAGTAATAACCAATTTGAGTACGCATTTCTAATATTGCTAATTTTTCTGGTTTAAATTCTAATAAATAATTTAAATGTTTAGTAACCATATTTAATTTATCTAATATTGTTACTTCTTTTATTTCTTTGCCATTTAAATAATCTATACAATCTCTTATTAGCCAAGGATTTCCTAATACTCCTCTTCCTATCATAACTGCATCACATTTTGTTTCTTCTAACATTCTTTTAGCATCATAACAAGTTTTTATATCACCATTACCAATAACAGGTATTTTAACATTTTCTTTAACTTGTTTTATTATATTCCAATCAGCTTTACCACTATATCCTTGAGCTCTTGTTCTAGGATGAACTGTAATGGCACTTGCCCCAGCTTTTTCTATTATTTTAGCTATTTCAACTGCATTAATGCTTTTTTCATCCCAACCACTTCTTATTTTTACTGTAACTGGAATATCTACTGCTTCAACAACCGCTTTTACTATTTCATAAACTTTATCAGGATTTTTAAGTAAAGCACTACCAGCTTGAGCGCGTGTAGCTACCTTAGGAACAGGGCAACCCATATTAATATCTATAATATCTGGTTTCATATTTTCTAAAATATACTTTGCTGCATAAACAAAAGATTCTTTATCACTACCAAATATTTGTTGACTGATTGGTCGTTCTTCATCTTTCATATAAAGCATATCTATTGTTTTTTGACTACCAAAATATATTGCTTTATCACTAACCATTTCAGCTACTACTAACCCTACACCCATTTCTTTAGCAATTCTTCTAAAAGCACTATTAGAAATACCAGCCATTGGAGCTAAAACAATATGATTTTTTATTTCTACATTACCTATTTTCCACATTTTATCACCTATTTTACTATCCAAGCATTAGGTAAGCTTCTCTCGCCACTGCTAGATTGAGCAACCGGATTATTATATGTTACCCCATTAATAGCTAAAACTGTTGAAGCACCACCATCTAAATTAGCTGCATTATAAGCACCATATCTTTTAAAGATATCGATCATATCAACAACTGTTGCTCCACCTCTAAAACCATATTTGCTACCATTACCATCAATTGTTAAAAATAAAATTATCCCATCTTTTCTTTGACCAATGGCAGTACGTGGTGCAACCCCATATCCACCATTACCTTGAATAAATGATTCTTTACCATTAACTATTAAAAATGGTCCAAAACAAACTGCATCTCTTATGCCTAAATTAATTGCTTCAGCTGCAGTCATTTTTCCTAAAGTTAAAACATTTTTATTACTTATTCCAATTATAGGTTGTTTATAATTACCACCATCTTCAATTATTTCACCATTTGATATAAAAACACCACTGGCTCTTGCACCAGTACCTTGTCCACCAACATCAGAAAATCTACCACCATTAATAGCAACTACAGCATCATTTTCTTTAGCCATAACTGATAAGTGTTGCCCTTTAGTACCATAATATTTACTTTTTACTGTGGATAATCTAGATGCATCATAAATAACAGTTAGGTAAACATGATAATCTTTTTCATCAAATTCGATTATTTTATATAATTGATCTTTATCTCTTTTTAAAATTTGTTCTTCATAAATAGATTCATATTCATGTGGATCTTCATTATCAAAATTTATATCATCTTGATTGGTTATCTCATTTGATTGACCTGTATAATTATTACTTAAAATTTCTTTTATTTGTTTATCGCTGTATAATATATAGGCTAAGTATCTATGATTTTTTGTATTCATAGCAGTTGTTACAAACATATCTCTAAATCCACTATAAGGTCCATAAGCTAATAATAAACAAAATATAGCAATAATGTCCAAGACAAGTAAAACAATTGTTAATCTTTTCATTTTTACACCTACTTCATTGTAAAATAGTAATAAAACAATCTAAAACCATAGAACAAAATCATAAAACTAATAAATATAATACTAACAATTATAAAAATTTTTTCTATTTTAACTTTCAATCAAAACTTCTCCTGTCATTTCTTTTGGAATTTCTTCATTTAACAAATATAGTATTGTAGGTGCAATATCTCCTAATTTACCATTTTTTAATTTACAATCTTTAGTTATTAAAAATGGTACTTTATTAGTTGTATGACTAGTTAAAATATTATTATTTTCATCAATCATTTCTTCACAATTACCATGATCAGCTGTAATTATCATAGTTCCGTTTAATTCCATAATTTTTTGATATATTTTATAAACACATTCATCTAATGTTTCTACAGCTTTTATAGCAGCATCTAAATTACCAGTATGACCAACCATATCACCATTAGCAAAGTTTAATATTATAACATCATAATTCATATTTTCTAATAATTTATCAGTTATTTCACAAGCACTCATTTCTGGTTTCAAATCATAAGTGGCAACCTTAGGAGATGGAATTAAAATACGTTTACATTTATCTAATTCTAATTCTTTACCGCCATCAAAGAAATATGTTACATGAGCATATTTTTCAGTTTCCGCAATTCTTAACTGAGAATAACCTAATTTAGAAATATATTCACCTAAAGTATTAGGTAATTTATTTAATTCAAATATTGTTTTATTAATTACTTCTTCACTTACAGGCATCATTGTTAATAATTTAACATTAACTTCTTTTTTTCTTTTAAAGCCTTTAAATTCTTTATTACTTAAAGCACTACCTAATTCTCTTAATCTATCTGGTCTAAAATTAAAGAAAATAACACCATCGTTATCATTAACTATTCCATCTTCATCAATTAATCCAGGTAAAATAAATTCATCAGTTATATTATTTTCATAATTGGATTTAATAGCTTCCTTCACGCTTATATATTTACTATCTGATTTACCAGTTATGACATCATAAGCTTTTTCAATTCGATCATATCTATTATCTCTATCCATAGCATAATATCTACCACTTATACTAGCTATTACACCATTTTTTAAATCTAATGACTCAATATAAGATAAACTACTATTAGGTAAAGTATCTCTACCATCAGTAAAAATATGTAGATAAAACTCTATTTTATTTTTATAACACATATCAATCAAAGCTTGAATGTGTTTCATTGATGAATGAACTCCACCATCACTTACCAATCCCATTAAGTGTAATTTACTATTATTTTTTTTAACATAATCAAACATTTCCAATATATTTTCATTCTTATAAAAATTTTTATTTTTTATTTCTTCATTTATTAATTGAATTCCTTGATAAACAATTCTTCCAGCACCTATATTAGAATGTCCTACTTCACTATTACCCATTTGTCCTTTTGGTAATCCTACTTTTTCACCACTAGCTTCTAGTTTTGAATTAGGATATTTTTTAAACAACATATCTAAATTAGGTGTGTTAGCTAATTTATAAGCATTTCCTTTAACATTTTTATTAATTCCTACTCCATCTAATATACATAATAATAATGGTTTCATTAAAATCAACTCCATATATATTATACAATATTTTTATCAATTTTAAAAGAACACCAATTAAATTTGATGTTCCAAATATTTTTTTATTTCATTAAAATTATTATTTAATAAATTATTTAATATTTTTTGTTCTAAATCTTTAAACACCTCTTTTAAAAACGGGCCTTCTTTTTTATTTAATATTTCACATATTTGTTCTGCTTTAATATCTATATCCTTAATACTAAAAATTGGTAAATTATTATATTTTTTAACAATTTTTACTCGATCAATATTCTTTATTTCACCAACTAATGTACAAACATATAATCCATATTTATATAAAGTATTATTATTTAAAACATCTTCATTTAAAGCATTTTTTATGTTTTTAATTATTTCTATTTCATTTTTAGTAAATGGATATATATCTAAATTATCTAATTGTGCCCATATTCCTAAAGATGATGTTGTGACAACTATATCAGTTTTCATATTTAAAACTTTATCTAATTCTAATTCTTTTATCAAATCTAAACCATATTTACAATTTGGAGAAGAAAAAATTTTTTCTAATTCTTCTTTCTTACGAAAATTAGATAATTTTTTTATTAATTTTTTATTTTTTTTAATAGCTTTTTTTAATTTATCATCCAATTTAAAATTTAATATAGTTGCGAATCTAATAGCTCTTAAACTTCTTAAAATATCTTCCTTTATTTTTTTATTAGTATCCCCCACACATTTAATTATTTTATTATCTATATCTTGTTTAGCATTTAATAAATCAATGTAATTTCCATCACTATCAATGCATAATGTATTAATAGTGAAATCTCTTCTTAATAAATCTTCAATTAAATTATCTATATATTTTATTTTAACAGGATATCGATTATTTTCATATTTTTTTTCTTTTCTAAAAGTTGTTATCTCAAATCTAATATTATTATAAATTAAACTAACACTACCATATTGTTCATTATTTATTTTACTATCTTGAAATATCTGTTTTATTTCCTTGGGAGTAGCATTAGTACAAATATCGACATCAGTACTTTTTTTATTTATATATAAATCCCTAGGAAAACCTCCTACTATATAAGCTTTAAAACCAAATTCATTAATTTTATTTAACAGTTCAAGTGCTGTATTATACATTACTCACCTCAATATCAAAAAAAGGTTAAAATTAACCTCTTAGTTTAAAGCTTCTTTTAATTTAGAACCAGCTTTAATTGTAGCAGCAACTCTTGCAGGAATTTTAACAGCTTCACCAGTTTTTGGATTTCTACCAGTTTTAGCTGGTTTTTGTTTAGCTGTAAAAGTAACGAAACCTGTTAAAGTAACTTTACCTTCTTTTTTCAATCCTTCAGTGATACCTTTCATCATTGCATCTAATGCACGAGTAGCATCAGCTTTTGTTAATCCTGTTTCTTCTGCAATATAATTTACTAAATCTTGTTTTGACATTTGTATACCTCCTATTGTCTTTCATAAGCTATCTTGCTTACAATTAAAGAATACCATTTTTTTATAATAAAATCAACAATTTTTCTTAAATTTATTAAAAAAACAGTAAAAACTGTTTTATAATACAATTGTAAATAAGTTCCCAGATCCTTTATTTACCAATTTTGTTAATGTTTGTTGTAATTTATAACGAGCATTTTCTGGAGTAAGTGATAATTTAGCTTGAATTCCTTCTTTTACTATAACATCTAAACTTCTTCCAAATATTTCACTTTTCCAAATATTAGATGGATCTACATCATAATCTTTCATTAAATAATTAATTAACTCTTTACTTTGTAATTCGCTACCAATAATTGGTTCAAATGTAGATTCAACGTCAACTCTTATCATATGTATTGAAGGAGCTACTGCTTTTAATTTAATACCATAACGACTGCCTTGTTTAATAATTTCTGGTGTTTCTAATTTCATATCAGCTAATGTTGGACTGGCAACACCATATCCAGTAGTTTTAACCATTTTTAATGCTGTTTTTATTTGATCATATTCTAATTTTGCTTCGTTGTAACTTTGGAATAATGTCAACAAATCAGCTTTGTTTCCTATATCAACACCTATAATTTCTTTCAATACTTGATTATACAAACTGTTAGGTGCTTGTAAAGTTACTGTAATTTCACCTGTTGAAGTATCTACATTAGATAAATAAGCTTTACTTATGTATTCACAATCATTAAAATGACTTGTTATATGTTCAATATCTTTTACTTTATCTACTTCAATTACACTTTCTTTAATTTTTTCAATATAAACTTGTTTTAACCAATGATTGTGATTTAAACAAGCTATCCAATCTGGCATTTCAACTTTTACTTCAACTACTGGAAATTCATATAACGCCTCTTTTAATATATTATATATATCTCTTTCCGTCATATTTTCAACACTAATAGGTAAAACTGGAACACCATAACTATTTCTTAAGTTATCAGCTAAAGTTTCTGTTTCTGGTAACATCGGATGAACTGAGTTTAAAATAACAATAAATGGTTTCCCTATTTCTTTTAATTCGCTTACAACTCGTTCTTCAGCTTCAATATAACTGTTTCTGCTTATTTCACCAATTGAACCATCAGTAGTTACAACAATTCCAATACTAGAATGGTCTTTTATTACTTTTTCTGTTCCAATTTCAGCAGCTTCTATAAATGGTATCTCTTCGTCATACCATGGTGTTTTTACTCTTCTCGGACCATTTTCGTCTTCATATCCTTTAGCTTCTGGTATAACATAACCAACACAATCAATTAACTTTACATTAGCCGTAAAATCTTCAATTTTAATTTTTGCCGCATTACTAGGCACGAATTTAGGTTCAGTAGTCATAATAGTTTTACCTTGAGCTGATTGTGGTATTTCATCTAAACATCTTTTTCTTTCATATTCATCTTCTATATTAGGTACTACCAAATTTTCAATAACTTTTTTTATAAATGTCGATTTACCAGTTCTAACAGCTCCTACTACACCTAAATATATTTCTCCACCTGTTCTATTAGTAATACTTTTAATTATATCTATTTTTTCCATATATTCCCTACTTTCTCTAATTAAATATATGAATTAAATTATCGTTTATACCAAAAAAACTTGTTAAATACAAGTTTAAAACATTTTGTCAATATCTTTTGGAACATTATCATTTTTTACAGCATTTATAATTTTTTCCTCTTTTTCTTTTGATATATCTTTACCAGTCATTTTGCTTAATTCTTGAATTACTTCTCTTAAAGTTTTTTCATCTTTTAAATTACCTTCTTGAAGCTTTTTAGCAAGACCTAAAATTGTATCTTTACCAACATTTGTTTTGTTTTCTATTTTTTTAAAAAAATTATCTGTAAAATTAAACATATTATCAACCTCAAAATATTATATGTTTCATAATAAAATTAGTTATTGTTTAATAATCTAAAATGTGTTAAAATACAGACAAGGAGAAACTGTATGAACCAAATTTTTTATGAAAATTTAAAGAAGGATGCAGAAATATTATATAAATATATTACAAATAAGAATTATATGGAAAAAATTTATATAGCAACCAAAATTGTAACATCCTTGGAAATCAATGATAAAATAACTTATTATAAATATCAAAATGAAATAAAATTATTAAAAGGAATAAACTATAAAGAAGCTACATTAATAATTAGAATTAAAGATAAAAATTATTACAATACTTTATTAAAATTTATTCCTGCTTTATCATGTAATCAAGAAGACTCAAAAAAAGAATGTAAAATTTTTTATTTTAAAAAAAGGTAAAATATTACCTTTTTATTATTTTATCTATTTCGTTTATATTTTCTATTTTTATTTGTTCTCCACTGTTCATGTCCTTTAAATTAAAATAATTATTTTTTATCTCTTCATCTCCCAAAATAATAACATATGGGATTTTTTCTTTATTAGCAAATTCAAAACATTTTTTTACTTTTCTATTATTCATTTCAATATCAACTTTATATCCTAATTTTCTTAATTTATTTGCTAAAGTCAAACTTTCTTTTTTAGTATCAATTGGTATTATATAAATATCAATTAACGATTTATTTTTAAATTCTTCTTTATTCTTTAATATTTCATAGATAGTTGATAGTCCAAAACTTATTCCTACAGCCGGATAAGAATTTCCATCATTGATAAAATTAGTTATCATATTATCATATCTACCACCGCCACCTAGGCTACATGATAATTCATTATTTTTAGAATAAACTTCAAAAACATTTCCTGTATAATATTCTTGACCTCGAGCTAAAGTAGCAGTAAATTTTACATTATCCTTATAATTATCTATATACTCTTCTAATTCATTTAATTCATTTAATCCTAATTTTATTAATTCATTATTATTACTTTCATATTTTTTATTTAATTGAGCAAGATCCAATTTAAAAATATTTAATAAATCAATAGCTTTATAATTATCAATTCCTAAATTGTTAAATTCTTTTAGTAACTCTTTTTCGTCTATTTTGTCTAACTTATCAATAATTGTAATAACATTAGATACTAAATCACTTGCTATTCCTTGCTCTATAATCAACCCTGACATTAATTTTCTACTATTATATCTTACTACAACATCAATTCCTAGCTTTTTGTATCCCTCAATAAATAATGATATTAATTCTCCTTCAATCATTTGACCTTGTATTCCCACAACATCAACGTCACATTGAATAAACTCTCTATCCCTACCTGTTTTTACAGGTCCATCTCTAAAAACTTTACCAATTTCATATCTTTTAAAAGGCATTTTTAAATCTTTAGTTATAGTTATAAATTTAGCAAATGGAACAGTTAAATCATATCTTAAGCCTAAATTTCTCTTTCCTTGATCAGATAATTTATATATTTCATTTAGTAAATCATTTGTTTCATCATATTTACCAGCCAATAAATCATAATAACAAAGTATAGGAGTTTCTAAAGGTTGATAGCCATATTTTTCAAATATATCTTTTAAGGTGTCATTAATAAAATTTCTTATTCTTTGTTCATTTGGTAAATAATCATATGTTCCTTTAACATTTTTTAATTCTATTTTCCTTTTCATTTTTTCCTCCAATTTAAAGTTTTTTTCATTCGAAATTATATCATTAAAAAATGAAGGTGTCAATGTTGAATTAATCTAAATTTTTAGATACATTATACCCTATAACTAATAATATTAAAGCAACTACAATTTCTATTAAATTATAATTGTTTTTAAAAGTTTCAAAAAACAATGTTAAAACTGAACTTAGTGCAAATCCTAAAATACCAGAATATGTATATTCTCTTTTATTTAGAAATAAATAATTCATTAATTTAGATAATAGCAAAACACATAAAACGATACCTAATGAATAACCTAAAACATTATTAAAATTAGATAATATTGCTTCAATACTTATTAAATTACTTAAAAAAGTTAATAATGTATCATAACAACCTAATAACATCATAACCGCTGTTCCACTTATTCCTGGTATTACCATTGTAGCAGCATCAATAAATCCAATCATAAAAAATGTAATAAAATTTTCATTATTAATTATATTATATTTGCCTAAAATAGAAATTACAAAAACTAATGAAAAACTAAACAAAACTATTAATAAATGTTTAATATTAACTTTGTTGTTTACATTTTTAACTAATGCAGGGATACCACCTAATATTAAACCAATAAATAATAACATAGTTGGTAAATAAAAAACATCTAATAAATATATAATTATTTTACTAAAAATTGTAACAGCTATTAATACTCCTATACCAATAGGTGTCAAATATAAAATACTTTTAATAGGATTTTTAAAAATGTTATTTATTGCCTTAATAGAATCTTCATATATTCCTAGGGATATAGCTAACATCGCACCACTTACTCCAGGTATTATTTTTGCTATTCCAACTATAAATCCTTTTAATAATAACATGAAATCACCCCACAAAAAAAGATGTTACTACATCTTATTCAAAATAGTCTATTTTCATGTTTTTTCTTACTAATTTCATTTTATCGATAGCATATTTTCTCGCATTATTAGTACCATCTTTTAATATTTTTTCAACTAAATCCATATTGTTTTCATATTCTTTTCTTTTTTCTTGAATTGGTTTTAAAAATTCCATCATTTTATTAATTAGTTCTTTTTTACAAGCTACACAACCACGACTACCAGCTTTACATTCACTACATACAGTATCTAAATTATCTTTATTAACTAATTTATGATAATAATAAACCATACAAACATCTGGATTAGCTTTGTCATCTTTTTTTATTTTATTAGGATCTGTAACAGCTGACATAACTTTTTTAGAAATTGTATCTAAATCATCAATTAGATATATAGCGTTACCTAAACTTTTGCCCATTTTTTCATTACCATCTAATCCTTTAATTCTAGTATTTTTTGTTAATAATTGTTCTGGTTCTACTAATGTATCACCATATATAGAATTAAATTTACGAACTATTTCACGGCATTGTTCTAAAAGTGGTAATTGATCTTCACCTACTGGTACAAGCTCGCCATCAAACATAGTAATATCAGCAGCTTGACTTACAGGGTAACCCAAAAAACCATAAGTAACACTTTCACCATTACCAAATAATTCTTTTTTTTGTTTAATTTCTGTTTTAACAGTTGGATTACGATATAGTCTAGAAATAGTTACTAAATTAGAATAATAAACTGTAGCTTCAGCTATTTCAGGTATATATGATTGAATAAAAATAGTTGTTTTTTTAGGATCAATACCACAAGCTAACAAATCTAAAGTTAATTCTTTAACATTTTTTCTAACTTTATCAGGATTATTAAAATTATCTGTTAACGCTTGAACATCAGCTATTTCAATAAAAGTATTATATTTATCTTGTAAATCAACCCAATTAGAAACAGCTCCAAAATAATGGCCTAAATGTAAATTTCCAGTTGGTCTAATACCTGTTAATATATTTTTCATAACTACCTCCTTACAACTAATAAATAAATTGCTGCTGCAAATTCTTTTGGAAAAAAATTAAATACAGCATTTATTTTATCACAATTTTTTAATTTTAAATATATATATTTTGTAATAATAGATTTATCAAGTATTTTTTTTATTTCAGCTAAATCAAATTTATCAAAATTAATATCTTTAGTTTCTTCTAATTTATCTAAAAGAATTTTATTTAAATCATAAGAATTGTATATTTTATCAACTTTAATCTTAAATATTTCTAGTGTATCCTCAATTATTTTGTTAAATTTTTTTTGATCATAATTTTTAAAATTACCAACATAATTTAATTTACTACAAATATCATCTATTTTATTATGATAATTATAATATAAATTAGTTAATGTTCCCTTTTTAAAAGTATATAAATTGCCATCTAATTTGTTAAATTTTTTTAATGTATCATTATATCCTAGTTTAATCATTCTTTTAGTTACATTTGAATCAAACATTAAAAACGAATCTAATTTATTATTTGGTTCGATATATGTTATTTTTACATCTTTATTCTTTATTCTTTTTTTAAATCCTATTGAACCTAAATCCACAGCAATTATTTCAGTAGCTCCTAATTCTATTGCTAAATTAATTGGCAAATTATCATAATATCCACCATCTACTAAAATATCATTGTCTATTTTAGTTGGCTTAAAAAATGGAAAACATGTAGCCGATGCTAAGATATATTTTTTTAATTTATCAGGCCTAGTATTTTTCTTTGTCGAAGTTACAACTTTTCTAGTCGTTAAATTATAAGAAACTACCCCAAAAGAAATTTTTGAATTATATAATTTTTCAGGTTTATAATGACTATTAATTAATTGTTCTATTTTTTTTGTATCTATTCCACCATCAACAACTTTATTTAAGTATTCTAAATACATTTCTTTTGAACTGTTAATTTGTTTAAAATTTTCATATAAAACATCATAATTAATATTTTTCCACAATCTTAAACATTTATAAAATTCTCTTTGAGCCATCATCATTCCATTTAATGCTCCAATAGAAGTACCTGTTACAATATCATATTTAATATGTAATTTACGAAGTGCTTTCCAAACGCCAACTTCATAGGCTCCTTTAGCTCCACCACCAGATAATACAATAGCTAGCATATTTCATCTCCATTAATTAGCAAATACATAAAAATTAATATTTTTATTGAATTCTAATTCTTTATAATCTACAATATTTTTAACCCCATTCGCATCATTATATACTTTTATTTTATTGTCTTCGATAAAATAAACATAATTGTTTACATAACTTATTAAATCTATTGATTGCGTAGTAAATAAATAAATCATACCTTCATTATCTTGAATATTAGTTCTATAAACATCATAATTATTACCATTCTTTTTATACAAATAATAAAAACCAGTTTCTTCGCCTACTTTATCAACTCTATCATAATTTTCATAACCATAATTTTCATCTGAAACAAATTTTTTCTCTTGGTTCGCTTCTGCAACTGTCATAGTTTTCCATTCGCCATCATTATATTTTATTTCTGTTCCAGTTTTAACAATACTCTTATTATTAGGATCTATTTCATATTGAACTTTATTATCTTTATCATACAAATATACTTTATTATCAATTATTCCTTGAATATAACTATCAAATGAAATTGCAGTATTAGATGTAATAGTAGATGCATTTAAATTTACTAAATCAACAATATTTATTTTATTAAATTCATGCTTTTCATTGTAATCAGCCACAATATAATATTTATCAATAAAAGTACCTAATTTTTGATTATAAACATCATTTTGAAATAATGTAATGTTATAAACTACTGAATTAAAATTTTTACTTATATTATATATACCTTTATAATTATTTATTCCTACATAATGATTATCAATTAAATTATCACGATATACTAAAACATTTTCAATTTCTTGAGCTTCAGTTTTATTTACAAATTGATTTGCGTCATAAATTTCTATACTATTTACAAATTCATCTAAATTACTGTTACCTTTGATATTGTGATAATATTGATAAGTATCACTTTTGCATATCATATCAATTAATATTTCACCATCAAAGATAGGTAAAATACATTTATAAGTATCATCTTCATAATATTTAACATCTGTTAAAACTCTATTTTCTTTACCATAATCTTTAAATACTTGAAAAGAAAATTTTGTATCATTAATTGTTACATTATAAAAATAATTATGATTGCTAAAATTAGATTTTTCAACAACATCAAAATTATTATTTCCATCTTTTATTCTATAATTTATTTCTTGACCGTTACTAAGCCAATAAAATATAAATTGAATACCTAAATAAAATATAAATAATACTATTAACATAAAAAATAATCTTTTCATATACTCACCCATATTTATTATATATGATTTTTTAATAATTATCAATATGTATATTTATAAAATATAGGTGTTTAATTCACACCCTTTTGTCATTATTGAATATGCTATATTAGAAAATGAAAGGGTGGATTTTATGTGTAATAATGAAAATGAATCTTGCAAATGCATAGCTGAAATATTAACTGTAATATGTATTCTACAACAAAACGTAAATTGTTCTGATTCATGTTTAGATACATGTGATCGTGGATTTTTAGGTTGTGGCACTACTACTTATACTTGCAATACAAGACCTATAATGTTATATACATGCTGCGGTAATGGAACACCATGGAGTATGCCAACAACTAAAGATACAACTGACTGTACTGACACTCCAACACCATCAAATTGTTCAAACGTATTTAGAATTGAAAAAATTGATGGATGTTGTGCAACTTTTAGAGTTCTAGCACCAAATACTGATCCTCTAACACAAGTAGCTATTCCATATGTATCAACTAATTCTTTCTTTACTATGAATTTAAATTGTGTTTGTAGTTTAAGATGCTTACAAGATACATACGTTGAATGTTTATAACATTAAAACAACGAAATTAATCGTTGTTTTTTTGAAATTCAATATCTAATATATCATTTACATTAATAACTTCATTATCCATAGTAATTAATTCATTTCTATTTCTGCCAATAATTCTTTTATTCATTTTACCATTTTTAGTAGTAATAATAACATCTGCTTTATAAACATATCTAGCTGATGAAAAAATTTGATTTATCTTTTGATTAACAGTAAATATAGAACTAGAATTATCTTTTTGTTCACTTCTTACTTCGTTTTTATTGTAATAAACTGTTTCATTATTATTTAAATTTTTATCAATTTTATTAGCAAAAACTTTAGGTAATTTTTTTTCCATAGAACACCTCTTAATAAATTATATTATCTATTTTTAAAAATATGAAAAAAGTCAATTAAAATAAACTTAATTGACTTGATTCATCTAAATTATCTAAAATATGCATGTTACGCATTTTTTCAATTAAAGTACTAGATACTTTACCACGTTTTTGTAAATCTTCAATACTTAAGAATTCACCTTTATTTCTTTCTTCTACTATTGTTTTAGCAACAGTATCACCTAAGCCATCAATACTACTAAAAGGTGGAATTAAATTACCTTCTTCATCTAAACAAAATGTTGTAGCTTGACTTTTATTTAAATCAATATTTTTAAATTTTAGACCACGAGCTGTCATTTCTAATGCAAGTTTTAAACATTCTAAAATGCCACTTTCTTTGTTTGAAGCATCAAATCCTTTATTAGAAATTTCAATCATTCTGTTTTTTATAGCATCATAACCTTTTATCATTGTTTCAATATCAAAATCGGTTGCTTTAGTTGAAAACCATGATGCATAAAAATAACTTGGATAATGAACTTTGTAATAAGCTATTCTAAACGCACTAGTAACATAAGCAGTTGCATGAGCTTTTGGAAACATGTATTTTATTTTACGACATGAATTAATATACCAATCTTCAATGCCTGCTTCTTTCATTTCTTGCTCAAATTCAACCCATTTATCAGGTTCTTTACTAGCTTTACCTTTTCTTACAAATTCCATTATTTTAAATGCTTTAATTGGTTTCATTCCCTTTTGCATTAAATATACCATTATATCATCACGACAACCAATTACTTCTTTAAATGGTACGATATTATTTTTTATTAATTCTTGAGCATTACCTAACCATACATCAGTACCATGAGACAAACCTGATATTTTAATCAATTCTGCAAAAGTTGTTGGTTTGGTTTCAGCTACTAATCCAATTGTAAAAGGTGTTCCAAATTCTGGTATTCCTAAAGTACCTGTTTCATTTAATATTTGTTCTTTAGTAACGCCTAAAGGTTCTGGTGATAGAAATATTCCCATTGTTTTTTTATCATCTAAAGGAACTTTTGTTATATCATGACCAGATAAATCTTGAATCATTCTTAATTGTGTTGGGTCTGAATGACCTAAAATATCTAGTTTTAAAACATCTTGATCAATTGCGTGATAATCAAAGTGAGTTGTACGCCAAGCACTATTAGGATCATCAGCAGGATATTGAAAAGGCGTAAAATCAAAAACATCCATATATCCAGGTATTACAACTATTCCTCCAGGATGTTGTCCTGTTGTTCTTTTAACGCCTGTACAACCAAGCGCTAATCTTTCAATTTCAGCTGATTTTTTAGTTATTCCTTTATCTTCACAATAGCCTTTAACAAAACCATAAGCAGTTTTATCGGCTACGGTACCAATTGTTCCAGCACGATATACATTATCTTCACCAAATAATACTTTAGTATATTCATGAGCAGCGGCTTGATTTAAATCAGAAAAGTTTAAATCAATATCAGGAACTTTATCCGCATTAAAACCTAAGAATGTTGCGAAAGGCATATCATTACCATCTTTTAACATTTTAGTGTGACATTTAGGACATTCTAAATCAGGTAAATCAAAACCAGATGAATATGTATTTGCTAAAGGTACACTATCTATTTCAAATATGCTATGTTTACAATTAGGGCAACGATAATGTGCCGGTAATGGATTTACTTCTGTTATTCCCATCATAGTAGCAACAAACGATGATCCAACAGATCCACGTGAACCTACTAAAAATCCATCATCGTTAGATTTTTTAACTAATTTTTGAGCAATTAAATAAATAACGTCAAATCCTCCACCGATAATACCACCTAATGTTTTAGTTAATTTCTTTTCAACATCTTCATCATTTAAATCTGGTTCAGTTATTTTAATTTCATTTCTAATTTTATCTTTAACGGCATCAAATCCTTGTAATATTGTCTCATGCAATATTTTAAATCCTTCTTCTAAAATATTTTCTACATTATTTCTTTTTAATTCTTCTTTGATACTATTAAATATACCATCACCATATAATTCTTTGGCAATTCTCTCTTCAATATTATAAGGTAATGGATCTCCATACCAATCTTTTGCTTTAGTATAAACTAAATCAGTAACAGTTTCTACTGATTTATCAATTTTAGGTGAAAAAGGAACTCCTCCTGTTTCAATAATAACTTCAATAATATCAACCATATCAGCTATTTTATTAGGATTAGTAATAACAATTTCTTTTCTTGTTTCTTCATCTAAAAAATCAAAATTTTCTAACATTTCATCAGTTGTTCTAAAATGTTGACTAGGTATTTCTGTTATACTATTTTTAGCTAAAGGATGTCTTCCTCCACCTGGTACTTTTTGATTAACAATAATTTCCCTGTAAATTTTATCTTCTTTAAATAAATGATGAACATCACCTGTTGCTACTATTATTTTACCCGAATCTTTAGTTACTCTAATAATTTTTCTAATGTGTTCCATTAGTTCGATACTAGAACCAAAATCATTAGTTTGTAACAAATGATTATAAACATCTAATGGTTGAACTTCAACATAGTCATAAAAATTAATTATGTTGGTTAATTCTTCATCAGATTTACTTTTAGCTTCAATAAATACTTCACTTTCATAACAACCACTACCAATTAATAAACCTTCTCTTAATTCATTTAAAACACTTCTTAATATTCTAGGTGTTTTATATAAATAAACTGTGTTGGCTAAAGAAATAATTTTGAATAAATTTTTTAATCCTTTTTTATTCTTAACTAAAATATTGACATGATAACTTCGTCCATATTTATGAATTTCACTTTTATCAATCATTTTATTTAATTGAGAAACTTTTTCAATATTTTGACTTGACAGTTTTTGAAGCATTTTATGTAAAACTAAAGCAGTACCTTGTGCATCATAATCAGCTCTATGGTGAGCATCTTCATCCCAAGGAACATCATAACGTTTAACTAAAGCGGTTAAATTATGTCTTGCGTAATTGCTATCTAATATTCTTGATAGTTCTAATGTATCAATAACAGTGTTTTTATACTCACCTAAATTATATTTTTTATAACACATTTCCAAGAAAGATGTATCAAATTTAGCATTGTGAGCAACCATTGGTAAATCACCATACCACTCAATAAATCTTTTAATGGCATTTTCCTCATTATCCTTACCTTCTAACATTTCATCAGTTATATTAGTAACTTCAGTTATTTTAGGAGGTAATTTTCTACCTGGATTAATTAATTCATCATATCTATCAATTATCTCTCCATTATGAATTTTAACTGCACCTATTTCAATAATTGTGTCTCCACCAGCAGCATTAAAACCGGTTGTTTCAAAGTCAAATACGACATAAGTATTATCTAATAAAACAGAATCATTTTCTCTTACTACAATATTAACACTATCATCAATTAAAGTTAATTCTGTTCCATAAATAGCTTTAAATTTATCTTTATCTTCTTTACCTTTATTTAAATCACATACCAAATGATATACATCTGGATAAGCTTGAGCTCCATTATGATCAGTAATAGCAATAGCTTTATGTCCCCATTTATAAGCTTGTTTAACTAATGTTTTAGCGTCTACTACACCATCCATTTGACTCATCATTGTATGAGCATGTAATTCAACTCTTTTTTCTTTAGCATCATCACTAGGTGTAGTTATCACTTTATCGCTTTTATTAACATCTCTTAAATTTAAAACGATTTCATTAGAATATTTATCGAATTTAGTATAACCTCTAAATTTATACCAAGTATTATTTTTAATATTTTTCTTATAAAAATCAAAATCACTTTGTTCTTTTACAAATAATTTAGCATACATACTATCATTAAAATCAGTTATTTTTAAAGTAAATATTTTAAAATTAGATTTACTTGATTCAAATAAATCAATACCAAAAACATAGGCTTCTATACTTACATTATCTTCTTCAGCGAATATACCACTTATTTCATGCGTAATTTTAGGTATAAAACTACCCATTATTTCAATTATTTCTTTTTTTTCAGTTGGTACTTCTACTACTTTAGCTTCTTCAATTTCTTTTCTTATTTCTTTACTTTTTTCTTCATCGATAGTTATACTTAAATTAATTTCATCAAATCCTACACTATTTAACAAATCAATTAATTTAACTTCTATTGATTTAAACTTCATTTCTTCTGCTTTATTAGCTACTTTAATATTAATTGTATTATCAACAATGTCTAAATTATCAGTTATAAAAGTTTCTAATAAGGGAAATTCTTTTAAATTTTGTTTTAGTAAATAATTATAGTAATCATTTATATATTCATTTTTTTTATTCTCAACTTTAAATGAAACACCAACTTTATAATCTTTAAAATTATTTTTCAAACAATCTAAAAATTTAATATAAACTTCAAGCGGTAATGTGTTTTTTAAAGCAATAAAAAAGTGATAACATGTTTTATCCTTATTACCTACTATTTTATCTAGCTTACCTTCTTTAAAATAATTTAATAAGCTATTATCTATTTTGATTTGATTTAATAGTAGAATAAGTTTTTCCATTTTTACCACCCAATATATTGTATCAAATATATATTTTTTTAACAACCGAAATTAGATAATTTATTTATTTTTATTGCTCTAGTTAATTCTGCATAAACTTCATCATTTTTTCCATTTTTAGAATCATAAAAATTTGTTCCTATTCTAATTAATTCATCTAATTGATCATCACTTTTAGATACATATTCATTAATTCTTCTTCCTATTGTTTTAATGAAGGTTGATGTTTTTTTAGGAAAAGTTAAGTTTACTTTCACTTCACCAAATATTTTTTTTCTATTTACAAAATTAACAATTTCATAGCATTTTGGCATATTTCTATCTGCCTTAACAAAGTCATAATCAAGATCTAATCCAAATCCTTTTAAAATAATAATCATCATTTGCATTTTAATTAAAGTTTTAGGATCAAACAAATCTGGCGCTTCATTATAAAATAACAAATAAATACCACATAATATATTATTGCTAGAATTTAATTTTAATTGTGATATGTTTTTTAATGTTCTTAATTGTTCAATTTTTTTAGAAACAATACTTAAAACATCAATTTCTCCTTCATTTAAATTTTTGTTAAATTGTAATTCTTTAGAATCAGTATACTTAAATACTTTTTCACCATCTTTCTCCTCTTCATATGATTGTAATTTATTATCAACATAAACTACATTTTTTTTCATATCAGTTTTAGATAATTTTATTTCAAGATATTTTTCATCAAAATCTCTAAAAATTGTTCTAATCCAACTTATAATAGTCTCAAAATCTTCCTTATAATTAAAATTTAAAAAACATTTATCTAACGTTTCTTCGATTTTTTCTTTATTAATACTATTATTTTTTTCATTGCCACAAAAAACAATTTTTATCATTTTATTATTTTTCATGTATGTTCTTTCACAACGATAATTATATTTTTCCATATTAAAACCCTCTCTTTTTTTATTTAATGTGCTATAAAAGCACTTATGGATATACATTATATCACATTTTATTTAAAATATTAATAAATTTAAAATTATTAACATATTATTTTCTTCTTATCTTATCTCTTATTAAATTAATTCTTTTTATATATTCTGATTCTTCTAATAAGTTTTCTTTATACGTACAATTTCTTTTAATATATAAAAAGGTACCTAATTTTATTAAAGTTTCCAACGAATTTTCTTGATCATTTATAAATTCATTTATATTCTTACCTACTATTTGAACAATATTTTTGTTTTCTTGACTCAAAATATCTTTTTCTTCTATATCACCAAATAATTTCATTTTGTTTACAAATTCAGTAACTTCGAATGACACAGGATAATTTTTTTTATTTTTATAAAAATCATAATTAAAAGAAATTCCAAATTCTTCTAATATTAATAACATCATTTGAAATTTTATATTGATAGAAGGAATCTTAAAATCAGGAACTTCTCCATAAAAAAGTTTATATACTTGATATAATATTTTATCATGACATGTAATTTTTAAACCATCAATTGATTCAAGTTGTTTTAAATATTTAATTTTATTTAATGAAGAATCTATTATTCCATGATTAAATTGTTCAATACCATTATCATAATAATCAATTTTTCTACCTATCATATATCTTATATTAGCACCTTTTTTATTACTTTCTTCATATTTAAATAATAGTTTGTCAATATATAAAATACTTATTTCCTTTTCTTCTTCAGATAGACTTACTTCCAAGTAAGATTCATCAAAATCCTTAAAAATTGTTCTAATACAAGAAATAATTCTTATAGTATCATCATAGTAATTTAAATTTTCAAAATATTGTTCTATTATTTGATTTAACTTTTCATAATCAATATTCTCTCTTTTTTCATTTCCAAAAAAAACAAAACAAATTTTTTTGTCATCTCTAACAAAAGTTTTTGTAATTTTTACTTCATTTTTCAACATCATACTTCCTCCAAAAATAATTATAACACAATTAAAAAAAATTGCCGCTAAATTATTATAGTAATTTAATATTAGTAGCAATTTCTATAGTTATTGAGTCTATTTCTTTAGATTCAACATAAAAATTTAATTGAAAATCTTTTTCACTCGTTTTGATCATATTACAATCATATTTACCTATTACAATTGAAGACCATCCTTTTTCATCTTCATATGTTATATCACTTATGTAATGATTTAAATCTATTACTTTATTTAATTCAAAGTTTATAAACATATCTTTAGAAAATACAAATTCTAGTCCAATAAATATATTATTATCAATATTAAATTTAACAAAAGGTGCTTCTCCTTTAACTTTTTCACCACAAACTTTAGCTTCAAAATTTCCCCAATGTACTTTTATATCATAATTTTTATATTCTTTATCATTAATTTTTATCATATAAATTCCTCCTAATAAAATAGAACCCTGTTAAATAATGTTCAATATAAATTGCATTAATTAAAATATTGTAACTAAAAAGCTAAACTAACAATCAAATTAATATAACACATTACTATGATTTAAAATTATTTTTATAATGTTTTTTTTAAAACTTTTTCTTTTGAACTAATTTTTATAGCTGCTAAATAAGTATCATCTAATGTTTCCGAATGGAAATCAACATCTCTATAACTTATATTAGATAATTGATGATATAAATTTAATAGTCTATGTAAATTTTCATAGCGATCTTTATCAGTTAAAGATCCATATGTTCCAATAAATAAAGTTTTATTAGAATTAGTCAAACGTAAGAATGGCAATAACTCTTCATTTGAATATGGGGCTTGTGTCATAAATGTACCAATATCATCATTAAACTTTGGATGACAATTTGGATTTATAGAATAATCATCTTTTGAAGGATATTTAACTATAACATTACCATCGTTTAATAATGCTAATTTCCCATTAAAAGCTTCAATTTCACTATGTCTTTTTAAAGTTTGTGCATATGGAGAAATTACAATCGGTTGATGATTAGTATGGGTTGCCATTTCAATAGCAATTGTATCAAATAATCCTTTGCCAAATTCTGCCATAATTTCAGTTTCAATTTCTTCATAATCTTTCATATAATCAAATAATTGAACATATTTTCTAGCATTTTCTTTTTTTAAAATTACCCATTCCACAAATAATTCTTTATATTTGTTAAAATTATCGAACGAATTATTTATTCCATATGCTTTTTTAAATTCTTCAAACATCTTATTTAAATATTCACTTTTCACTTTAATTTCCTCATTGAATAAGTCATATCATAACATATTTAATAGATATCGTCAAATTATATTTAATGTGTTAATTTAAATTTGAAGTGCAACAAAAGGTATTGAAAAAGACATATGAATAACCTATAATATTTTCTGCAACA
>CALVSO010000009.1 GCA_944359055.1 uncultured Bacilli bacterium
CTTGTCTTTATAATTATTTTTTATATAATTTGTTCGATAACTATTTTTACTATACTTATCTTTATATTTTGGATAATTTTTTGTTCTATAAAAATTTTTAAATGCATTTTCTAAATCAAATATAGTATTTGCAAGAGCCATACTATCTACTTCCATTAACCATGGATATGTTTGTTTTAGAAATGGTAATTCTTTTATACATTCTTTTTTCGATTTAGTTATTTTATTTTCTTTATATAGTTTTTCTTTTTCATATAACATTGTGTTATAAACAAATCTAGTACACCCTAAAGTTTTATTTATTAATTCTTGTTGTTCTTTATTTGGATATATTCTAAATTTATATGCCTTATATATCTTCACTATATCACCACCTTGGTGTAATTTTATCACACAAACATATGTATGTCAATATTTTTATTTAAATTTTTGCAAAGCACTTTCCTAGTATATAAAAAAGTTTAATTTCTTAAACTTTTAATTTTTTAATGTTTCTTCTTTATTATAAAATATTTACAGTCATATGCACAATTATCTTTAATATATTTATCTATATTACTATAATCATTAATTTCATTAAATAATTCATTTTCTTTATTACAAAAACCTTTTAATCTTAACTTATTATAAGCCCAATCACCTAATATATAATCATAATCTTTAAAATAATCAGTATATCTATTAGTTAATTCAGTTAAATCAAAACCATTTTTATATTCTTTTTCCAGTACATATTCTGTTTCATCTAAAATAATTTTTTTCATGTTAGTATTCCTTTCCAAAAGCACTAGAAATTTCTTTATATTTAGTTAAACTTGAACTACCATTCCAAGTAATAAATCCACCGGTTAAGCCAGCATCATATAAACCTTGGATTTCTTTAGAAACCATATCAGCATCGTAAGTAACATAAGGTGATTTGATTGCATCATAAGCTTGTATCCAAGTTCTAACTATAGCAGGAGTAGGAATTTCACTTTGTCTATTCATAACAAATTCATTACTCCATAAATATAATAAATCATAAGGAATTGTCCAAACAGGTTCTTTAAAGCCATATTCATATTTACCAAAGTGATCTGGATATGGCATACCACTTATAACATCAGCTACATTACTTATAGCAGGCCAATATTGACCATAAGGAGTTACATAAGTATGCGCTGATTCACCAAATACATCAATTGAAACATAAGCACCATATTTATGAATTTCATCACAAGCATACATAACAAATCTTTGAATAGCTTGAGCTTTTGTTTCATCATAAACATTATTATAATCTATTTTACCTGCTTCTTCTAAAGATTGTACACGATCAGGAAATCTTACATAATCAAATTGAATTTCATTAAATCCCATTTCTTTTACTGATTCAATAGCTAAACTAACATTAAATTCCCATACATCTCGATTAAACGCACTTGGCCAATAAGATCCATCATGATTATATGATTTACCAGTAGCAGTATCTAATATTGTATCTTCAGGATGATCTTTAGAATAATAACTATCTTTAAATACTGTTATTCTTCCTATAACATATAATCCAGCATCTTTTATTTTTTTTATTGCATTTTTATAATCTTCATAACTATTTATTGCCTTTTCATAATTAGTGATAGAATATTCTTTCATCGCATTAGCAGGATATCCGGGAGAAGTATTATCCTTAATATCAACTACAATAGCATTAATACCTGATTCTTTAGCTAATTTAATATATTCATCAACATTAGATACAACACCTGCATTCATATATAAACTTCTTACTTCACTAGGCATAACATTATCTTCAAATTTAGGTTTTTCATAAGGATAATAATCTAAACTACCAGCATCTCCACCTCCCCATGAATCACCTCTTTTTTTATGAATTTGATAACTATCTTCTTCATCATAATTCTTTATAGAATCTTCATGATTATTAACTAAATACTTACCATAAACATAACCTTCTTGATCATTATATTTTACTTTATATACATCAACACTTCCATCACTATTTAATTCATCATAACCCAATACTTCTACTTTTTCACCTTTTTCAACTAATCCTTTTATTTTTATACTATTTATATCTTCATATAAAGTTAAAGAACTTCTTACATACATTTCTTTTTCTTTTACAATATCTTTTTCTTCTTTAACTAAATCATCTACTGAAATATAATATTCATTATTACTATATTTAATTTTATAATATTCTTGTTCATTGTTAGTTATTTTATCGGATACTATCAATTCAGTTCCTCTTGTTATCTTATCAACTTCATTAAAATTCATATCATATAAAGGTACAGTCAAATTAGAAGATGCCACAAACATCTTATCACTAGTTATTAAATTACCAACACCTTTAAATAGATTAATAACTAAAGTAAAACACGCAAAAGAAACTAAAATAGCAGCAACTAAAAAAATTAATACTCTACCTATTCTTATTTTTCTCATACCATCACATCCTATAAAATATTATACCATATTTTTAATATAATAAACTAAATTTTAAAACAAAGAGTCAATCAATGTTGACTCTTATTTATCATATATAAATTTAAATCATCCAATAATAAATGGATCACTAGCAGTTCCGGTGCCACTAACTATCATAACATCAGATGTTAAATAAAAAACTGGGCGATATGAATTGGAATTATAATTACCACCATTACCACTGACAGCACCATTTGTTCCTACAAGCCAAGAAAGATAATAGCCACCAATATATCCAAGACGTGCCATAGTCCACTCTGCACCTCCAGGAGCTCCACTGTCATTGTTTGATAAATATATCCAGCTTGTTTTACATGTATTTCCATTAGAACAACAATTATTTCCTCCAGATAAACCATAATAATAATCATGCATATACATTAAGCCAATTTTAGCAGATACTGTATTTCCCCATCCATTTTCTGCAGAATAAACTGATGCCGCGGATGTATGACATGTATTTGTATCTCCGTATTTCCAGCTCATTGTTGCTATTTTGTTACTCCAACCACTCGGCATATATGTTGAATTATTTAAGAAACCACTGCCATTTATAATATTATATACTGCTGAACCAGGCCAAGATGTATTTGACTTATAATTATTACTCCAAGGAGATACACTATTTAATGCTTCTTTTTTTATAAGTTTTGCTTGCTTGTTAGAATTTATACCTATAATACGGTACATATATCTATCTGTATTTCCAATACAAGTATCTTTATCAGTTGTTCCAAAACAAATATAATTATTAACATTAGTACCTTGAAAACGATATAATCCTCCTTCCATTTTCGTATTTAAACCAGTTGGAGGATTAGAAATTAGATAATCTCCTATTGTCATTGAAGCTTTTGTAGAAAATGACTTTTCTGTAATTTGTGATACATTACCTGCTTTATCAATAACATAAACTTTTATTGTATAATCGGTGCCTTTAGATAACCCAGTAAATGTGTGTGTGTTTTCTTCTTTTATCACATACTGATTATCATTTATACTATAATAATAATTTTGTATTCCATTTGTATCGCTTGCTGTCACTTGTATAGTAATACTTGTTTCTTCATCACTCGTCTTTTCTACATTACTGACTACTGGTGCAGTTTTATCTAAATTAAAACTTTCACAAGCTTTTTCGCTACTACCAATACTATTAGTTGTCAATGCACATATATAATTTATTCCCTCATTAGTTATAAATTTAGTATAATTATTTTGTGTTATAGCTATATTAGGTTCACACTCAGAATCACTTATACAATAACTTACCGTTCCATTTCCTATCAATGTTACAGGTATATTTTCTTTTGATAAGCCATTTGAATTTATCAAATCCTTATTGTAAGCTAAAGTTATAGTCGGTTCTTCATCCTCTGAGCCTCCAGTGCCACCTTCTATACCAGAACAATCTTCAGCATATTTAAACTCATATTGTTTATTATTCTCATCCCAACGGTACAAAACGCAACCTTGTAATTCTTTGTTTGTAACCGGATTAATATATTCTTTATTAGTTAAAAAACCTTTATTAATTAATTCAGATAATGGCAACGCTTTTTGTTCTGTAGAATATCCTAAATCATATTCAACACTGTAACTATATGCGGTCCTCTCTATATTAGTTATTGTCTGTTCTAATGATTTTTCTTTGCTTTTTTGAATTGATTTATCTATAATTGGATATGTTATTAATGCCACTATTCCTAAAATTGTTATTACAGCTAATAATTCAATCAATGTGAAAGCAAATGTTGTTAATTTAAGTTTTTCTTTATTTTTTTTTAATGTATTTCTCATATAATCCTCCTAGTCATTTTTAATCACTGGCTAATGTATGTTATTGTTGCATATCCATTGCCTATTTTTGCGTACTGACTTATTGGGCTGCTAGAAACATTAGTAGTTGAATAAGTAAGTGTAGAAGCCTCAGTTGAAGTTGTACAATTATAACAATACATCGATTTATTAGTTAATAAAGAATTACCTATATAACTTGAACCTCCAGCACATGGGGAATTATTTCCTGCTGGTATTCCACCGCCATAATAACCTGCGCCACCACCACAATAAATTCCACCACTTGCACTACCACCATATCCAAATCCAGCATTTGAGCCACCTGAAGTTTGACTTCCTCCTACAGATACTCTTTGATTAGTTACATTTTTTGCAACATATCCTCCTGCAGCACCTCCACTTCCAGATCTGCTCATAGTACCACTATCATAGTTAGCTCCTCCGCCGCCACCAGAGACAATTAAAATATCAGTTTTGTTATTTGATAATGTTGAAAGTTTACCGCTGATTGTTGCAATATGAGTTGCTCCGCCACCGGCTCCACACATAAAATATCCCTTATCCCAACGAGATGAAAAGGCATTTCCACCACCATTGTATCCGCCAGTTACACTTGTTACACTACTACCATTAGTAGAAGATCCTTGACCACCAACATTAATATATAAAACAGTATTTTTTTCTAAATATACTTCACCAGAAGAATAACCACCATATCCACCTGAATAGGAACCTGTACTTCCACCCTGTGCACCCCATGTTTCTAATTTATAATAACCAGAATATGGTACAACATAAGTTTGCTCTTTACCGGTATAATCAAAATTAACTGGCTGTGGATTATTTGGCTCAACAATTATTTCTTTTTCAGCGGTCATTGTTTTTCCATTACCACCAGTAATGGTACAACTAACAACATTTTTCCCAACTTCCAATTCATTTGTATTTGTTGGACTACAATTAACACTGCCACCACTTATACTATAAGATTCATTAAAATAATTTTTTATTGGATTGTTATATCCTAACACAATAGATATCGTTCCTTCTTTAGCATTTATAGTTGGACTATTTTTATCTACTTTTATATTTATTGCTTCAGTAGAACTATTACCAGCCAAATCAGTTGTAACAATATAAATCATTGTTCCTAATGTGTTTTGCGTTATACTATTTACACTACTAGTAGTGCTTCTATGCCCACTTAATGAATCACTTCCATCTCTTAATATTATTGATACATCTGATATATACCAGTCATTTAGACCTAAAGTTCCAATAAATGTGGCTGTACCTGCAGTTGGAGGTGTTTTATCTAATTTTAATTGTTCAGTGCAAACAGTTTCGCTTTCACCTGAATTATTAGCTGCCTTTGCACACAAAACATTTGTACCTTCTGCAATTATTATTTGAGTACCATTTGGTTTATTTTCTTCTATATTTGGCTCACATTCTGAATCACTTATACAATAATAGTATTTTCGACCTGTTCCGTTGATACTTATCATTAAATTTTCATTTAACCAACCATTTTCATTTATTTGTTTTTCGTCATAAGTTAAAGTTATCGATGGTTTTTCTCCTTGAATTTCACATGGTTCGGAATATTTAAATTCATATTGTGTTTTATTTTCATCCCAGCGATACAAAACACAGCCTTGTAATTCTTCACCTGTAACAGGATTAATATGCTCTTTATTAGTTATAAATCCGGTGCTACTTAACTCATACAATTGTAATGCTTTTTGTTCTGTAGAATATCCTAAATCATATTCAACACTGTAACTATAAGCTGCTCTTTCAATATTACTTATTGTTTGCTCTAATGCTTTTTCTTTACTTTTTTGAATTGATTTGTCTATAATTGGATATGTTATTAAAGCCACAATTCCTAAAATTGTTATTACAGCTAATAATTCTATTAAAGTAAAAGCTCTTTTCATATAGCACCATCCTATTCTTTAACAAATTTATACTATATATTTGGCTTAAATTCAATAGATAGGAAGGGAAATAGATGGTGAATTTTGTAAACCATTTAAATAATAATTCGGAACACTACCTTGAATTAATTTTAAAGCTACTGGAATAGATGTCTCAATATCAATTTTATCTGTCACAAAAGGTAATATTACCTGTATAGATAAATCTAATACTACATTTACTTCAATTAAGGCATTATTTATTCCATAATCTGTAACATTAGTATTTACATAACTTACAATATCACCAACAATACTAAATCTAACCGGTATTTTAGGTCCAATATTAGCTAAAAAAGAATTGCCAAATATTACACCAGAAGGAATTTCATAAATAATACCTTGTCTTAATTTATCAGTATTATAATCAATTAATGCATCTGTATTTAAATTTAGTAATTCTATTTTACCTTGTTCTAAATATTTTAAATTTGTTTGAATTAAGGTAGTAGTACTAGTTAAAACTTGATTAACTATTATAGGATTAAAATCTATTGATTTAATCTCTTCATTATCTTTAGTTATTATAAATAAATCATCAACATTTATACTTTCAAAGTTTTTACTAACCGCATCATTAATGATAATGCTAGATAGTTTTCTTGCTTCCATATTCGCATAATCTAATAAAATAGGATTGACTTTTAAATTAATAAATTTAAATGATAAAAATAAAGAAATAATTAGTAATGAAATTATTAATATACTATTTTTTATTTTAAATTTTCTTTTTAACCTAATTCTTTTCATAGTATCCACCAATATATTTTATTTTTATAATAATATTTTTATACAAATTTAAAAAAATACCAGAAATCAATCTGATATTTTAAATATAAACACTAGTTTTTTTCTTTATATTATATTCTTTTTTGTCAATATATTTTGAAACTAAAACTATTTTTTCTTCTTTTAAACTATTTGGTACATCGATAACTCTTTGATTTTCTGAACCTTTAAATTTTAAATCTAAACTTCTTTGTGATAGTATAAATGGCCCATCTACTAAAACATCAATATATTTTAACAATTCTAAATATTTATCATCTTTTAATAATTCTTCAAATAAGAATCCTGTATAACACCAAACATTTAAATTTCTTTCTTTACAATGTTTAGCAATTTCTAAACAAGCATCTACTTGATATAAAGGATCTCCACCTGATAATGTTATTCCATCTTGACCTGATATATTATCTATCTCTTCAATTATATATTTAACATCAACTAAATAACCATCTTCAAATGACCATGTTTCAGGATTGTGGCATCCTTTACAATGATGCCCACATCCTTGTGTCCAAATAACTGTTCTAATGCCTTCTCCATCAACTATACTATCTGATTGCAAAGGAGCTGCTAATCTAATTTTCATTATAAAGCTTTATCTAAATCTTTTGTACCATGTTTAACACGATCACGTTCTTCGGCTCTTTTACCATCGTTAAATCTATCTACAGTTCCTACTAAATAACCTGTAATTCTTCTGATTCTTTCGAATTTAACGCCTTCGCCAACTTTTTTTTCTTCTTTCATTTCTAAATCCTCCTATCTTCCATAATTTGTTAATGAAACATTTTTAATTGTTTCTACACTAACACCTTCACAGTCATGTCTACCACAACCCGGACAAACATCACCAATAACACCTGTATATCCACATACTGGGTCTCTATCTACAGGGTGATTAATAGCTCCATAACCAATACCCTCTTTATGCATTATACGAACTATTTTTTCAAATGCTTCTAAGTTATTTGTTGTATCTCCATCTAATTCAACATATGTTATATGTCCTGCATTAGTTAAAGCATGATATGGTGCTTCAATATGTATTTTTTCTGCAGCTGTAATTTTATAATAAACTGGTACATGGAATGAATTAGTATAGTATTCTCTATCAGTAACACCTTTAATTTTTCCATATATAGCCCTATCAATATTAGTAAATCTACCAGACAATCCTTCAGCAGGAGTAGCTAATAAAGTAAAGTTTAAATTATATTTACTAGCATATTCATCACATTTTTTACGCATAAATGATATAATTTCATAACCTAATTTACGAGCTTCTTCATCTTCCCCATGATGTTTACCAATTAAAGCTTTTAAGCATTCTGCTAAACCAATAAATCCAATTGATAAAGTACCATGTTTATAAATTTTTCTTAATCTATCATCTGGTTTTAATTTTTCAGAGTCTAACCATACTCCACTACCTAGCAAGAATGGGAAATTATATGGCTTTTTAGTACATTGGAAATCAAATCTTTCTAATAATTGATCCTTAACTAAATCCATTTTTTCTTCTAATTCTTTATAAAATTCTTTTATATCAGTTTTTTCATTTGTAACAATACCATGTTTAATACCTAAACGAGGTAAATTAATTGTTGTAAATGATAAATTACCACGACCTGGCGTAACTGCTTTATCAGGATCTACAACATTACCCATAACTCTCGTACGACATCCCATATAACCAACTTCAGTTTCATAAGTTCCTTTATAATATTGTTTATTGTATGGCGCATCCATAAATGAGAAATTAGGGAATAATCTTTTAGCAGATACTTTACAAGCTAATTTAAATAAATCATAGTTTGGATCGCCAGGATTAAAATTAGTTCCTTCTCTTACTTTAAATATAGAGATTGGGAATATTGGAGTTTCTCCTTTTCCTAATCCAGCATCTGTTGCTAATAAATAATTTTCAATAACCATTCTTCCTTCAGCAGATGTATCTGTACCAAAGTTAATAGATGAAAATGGTACTTGAGCACCAGCTCTTGAATGCATTGTATTTAAATTATGAATAAATGCTTCCATAGCTTGATAAGTAATTCTATCTGTTTTAGCTAAAGCTTTATCATATGCCATACTTAATAATCTTTCAACTTCAGTTGATTCTTTAGCAAAATGATAAAAATCTTTTATATCAAATGAAATACTATCTAATTTATCAATTTCTTTAGCAATACTATTCATATTAACAAATTTACCAAAATCACTAAAATCTAATAAATCAGCAATAGTTTGTTTAAATTGTTTTTTAAATGTATTAATAACTCCTGGTGCCATATAATAATCAAATGCTGGAATACTTTGACCACCGTGTTGATCATTTTGATTTGATTGAATAGCAATAGCAGCTAAAGCACTATAAGACATAATATCTTTTGGAGCTCTTAAATGACCATGTCCTGTTGAAAAACCATTTTTAAATAATTTATGTAAATCTATTTGCATACATGTAGTAGTTCCCATTGGATAAAAATCCATATCATGAACATGAATATCACCACTATCATGAGCTTCACTAAATTTATATTTCATTAAATAAGCTTTACAAAATTCTTTTGATACTGTACTACCATATTGTAACATTGTACCCATAGCAGTATCACCATCAACATTGGCATTTTCTCTTTTTGCATTTTCTTCAGTAGCAGACTTTAAACCTAATCCTTCAATAGCTTTTAAAAACTTATGTAATTGTTTTTCATCAGAAAACATTTTACGTGATATATTTCTTCTTTCTCTATATTCTGAAAAACTTTCAAATACATCTTGATAACCTTTTTTTTGAAGCTCATCTTCAATCATATCTTGGATAACTTCAATTTTTATTTTTTCTTCATCCTTATATTCTTTTTCAATTCTTTTTAAAACACCTTCATATACTTTATTAACATCTTTAGTTGTATATTTAAGTTCTTCTCCAGTTTCTTCATCATATTCATTAACACTATCAAAACCTTTTTTAATAGCTAAAGCAACTTTAGATCCATTAAAATCAACCTTTTTACCATTTCTTTTAACAACTTGCAAAGTTGCTAATTTTTCTTCAACATCTAACATATTTTGACCTCTACTTTCTAAAACAATTATAATTAAACGGACAACAAAAGTCAATAAAAAACAGCAAATTTATAAAAATAAAAATTACTAAAAATTTACTTTTTAAAAAATCCTTTTATTTTAAATGTTTAAAAAAACAAATTAATTTTTAGATAATAAATTTGTTATATTTTATATTTTTTCTTTTATTTACAATGCCATAGCAAATAAATTAATTTATTATTAATTTTATGTTTTTACAAAAAATTGTCGTTTTTTAAAAAATACAAAATTTCTAATTTTGATTTTTTTGTAATTTTTATCAATCATAATCATACTATTTTTACTAAGTTATAAATAATTATAATATAATATATTATGAAAGAACAAATAAAAATCATAGATGCACAATTTATTGTTTCATTCGGATTAATTTTAACTACTATAATTTCAATCATAATTAATTATGATGTTAAACAAAAAATATTAAATAAAGAAAGAATATTTAATGATAATCAAAAAAGATATGTTAATTTAATAAATAGAATTGTTTTTGCTTTAGTAGTAATATATAGTTTATATATAAGCTATCGTCAATACATAATAAAAAAAGAATCAAATCCTGATCCTTATATTCATCAAATATATGCCAACTTATTAAATGTTATATCTGCCTTAATTTTCTTATATATAATTTATGAAAATTGGAATGAAGAAGGTTTAAATAACACTCAAAATCTTATCTAATTTTATGACTATTGATAATTATTCTATTTATAATAATATAAAATAAAATTAAAAATACTCCTGAAAAGCTTATTAATACTCCTAGTTTAAACCAAATTGTTAACAATATTGTTATAAGTGGCGAAATTAAAATTTTCATATTGGTTATTTGTGAAACAATAATATCATTAATTACATTATTCATACATCCTAATATAACAAAAATCACACCACTAATAAAAAAACAAATTCCTAAATATTTTATTGGCTTATAAAACGAAAAAGTTAAAACATTTAATAATAATATACAGCTAAAAGCTAATAAATACAATATCCAAATATCGAAATTTAAAAATTTTTGAACATAAGATATTGGTAAATTACCTATCATTTCCTGTCTATCAGGAATAATATTAGTTAATTTATGACAATATTCTAATACGTATTTTTCTAGTTCATTATCTTCCATCATAATATTTAAATGTTCATCTAAAGAAATCATTGATATTTGAACCATTTTATTAATAGTATCATCTGATAATTGTGGTTTATAACCTCCATTTACTAAATAATAAATAGTTTTATTAAAGAAATCACCTAAAACAATATTTATTTCTTCACTTTTTAAAATATCAAGAATAATTTTTTCTGGAATATTACATTCAACAGCCAAATTATATATTTTTTCTTTTAAAGTAATACCACTTTCATCTAAATTAAATATAACATTAGAATCCATATTTAATATATCAGCATTCTCAGTATAATTAGATAAATTTTCACGATTTATCAAACTTCTTCCTGAATGAAATAAAATTATCAAAACAATTAATACAAATAAAATTAATATACAAAAATAAGTTATAAACTTATTAATTAATTTCATAATACCACCTATTATAAATATATCACATATATTTTTTTTAAGCAACTTAAAAAGTTGACTTATGCGCCAACTTTATGAAAATCTAATCTTAATTTATCTGCTATTGTTACTATAAACTCAGAATTAGTAGGTTTTGCTCTATCAATATCAACACTATGACCAAATATCTTTTCCATCAAATCTATATCTCCTCTATTCCAACTAACTTCAACAGCATGTCTAATTGATCTTTCTACTCTTGAAACAGTAGTATTATATTTATTAGCTAATTCAGGATATAATTCTTTAGTAATACCGCCAATCATATTTGGATCTTCAAATAACATATTTATTGCATCCCTTAAAAATTGATATCCTTTAATATGTGAAGGAATACCTAAATCATGTAATAACTTACTAATAGAAACTTGTAAATTACTATTGTAAAAGTCAATACTTTTATCACTTTTCTTTTTAAATGCATCATATATTTTCTTTTCTAAATCTTCTAAATCAAAAGGTTTCAAAATAAAATAATTAACATCATATTCCGCAACTTCTCTTATTGCTTCACTAGCATTATAACTAGTTTCAACTATAACTTTTTTATCAATATTATTATTTTTCATTTCTTCTAAAACATATAATCCATCTTTTTTAGGCATAATTAAATCTAACAAAATTATATCAAATTCATCAGTTTTATTCTTAATTATTTCCATACCTTCTAAGCCATTATAAGCTTCTAAAACCACTTTTACTTCTTCATTATTTTTAAAATATTCTTTTACAGCATCAATCAATTTAACGTTATCGTCAATCATTAATATTTTTATCATATTTCTTCTCCTTCTAAAGTACTGCTGTATTTATATTATATACTAGTGGTTAAAATATTTCTAGAGTAAAAATTAGCTAATTTTGTCGAAAAAAAATCATCGAAGACTATCGACGATTTCCTTTAGATGATTACAATCCGTAGAAGCCTTACCAATTAAAAATCCTGCTACATTACCTATTTGTTTTAATGTATTGATATTATTTTTATCAACACTGCCACCGTATAATATTTTAACATTTCCTTTAAAATTAGTTTGGATAATCGTTTGAATAAAGTTAATTGTGTCCTCTATTTGTGAATTAGTAGGTGTAACACCTGTACCAATACACCAAATAGGTTCATAAGCTATTATAATATTATCTAAATTTGAAATACCTTTTAAATCATTTAATAATTGATATTGTAATTTACTTTTTAAATCTTCATCTTTATTTTCACCAACACATAAAATAACTTTTAAATTATTTTCTAAAGCTTTTAATATTTTTTTATTTATTTCTTCATCAGTTTCTTTATTTCTTCTTTCACTATGACCTATTAAAACATATTTAATGCCTAATTCTTTTGCTTGTAAAGCACATATATCTCCTGTATGAGATCCCAAATCATAACAAGAAATATCTTGTATTCCTATTTCATATTTATGATTTAAAAAATAAGGGATATACAAAGAAGTAGGACAAACAATAACATTATCTGGAATATTATCTTTATATTCTATAATATCTTTATAAGTCATATAAGTTTTTAAATTACCTACTACTATCATTTTTATCACCTTTAAATAATCTTTTAAATAAATGTTTCCTTCCTTTTTTTATAGCTATTTTATATATTTTTAATACATTAGAAGCAAAAACTTTATTTGAAAATTTTAAACTGCTTTCATATGCATTAATTGATAACCTAGCTAATTTGTTTTTATCATCAAGCAAACTATTTATATAATTTATATATTCTTTTTTATCATTAAATAAATAGCCATTATAATCATTTTTTATAGGTTCAACAAAACTTTCATCGTTAATTGCAACAACAGGAAGTGATGCTGCTAATGCCTCAATAACAGTTAATCCTTGTGTTTCTGTTTTTGACGCTGTTACAAATATATCACCTAATTTATAATATAAGCCTATATCTTTTAAAGCAACTTTACCTGTAAAAATTACTTTATCATTTAATTTTAATTTCTTAACTAATTTTTCCAAATTAGTTCTTTCTGGTCCATCACCTATAATTAATAATTTAGCATTTATCTTTTTATGATTTTCAATTAAAAAATCAACACTTTTTTCCAAACCTAATCTTCCTACAAATATTAATACTTTTTCATCATTAATCTTTAATGATTTTTTCAATTTATTAATTTTATCTAAACTATAATTCTTACTATACTTTTCTATTTCTATTCCTGTTGGTATTATGTGAACATTTCTTTTTACTTTATATTTTTCTTTAAACAAATCATATGTTTTTTTGGTAGGAACAATTAATTCAGTTGCCGTAGAATCACAATAAAACAAAGTTAAATATTCAACTAATTTTTTACTTGTTTTCTTAAAATATCCTTTAGTTATATAATGAATATAATCTTCATACATTGTATGATAAGTATGAACTAGAGGAATATTTAATTGTTTGGAAATAATTCTAGCAAAAGTACCAATACCAAATTCTGTTTGACTGTGGATAATGTCTAAATTCCAACTTTTAATTGTTTTAATAGCAAAAGCTGGATAAACACTAGTTAATCTATAATCAAATATCCCAATAGGGACACCTGGTATCCTTAGAACATTTTCATCATATTTATATTTTAATCCTCTAGGATTAACTGTGACAATATAAACCTTATGGCCATTTTTTTCTAGACCTTTTCTTAACATTTCAATACTAGTTGATACCCCATTTATTTGTGGTATATAAGTATCCGAAAAAATTCCAATTCGCATTATTTCACCTTATTCTTAATATTAAATATTACAGCACCAACTATCATTGGTAAATAATATGTAATAAATCTCCACATTATCATTAAAGAACTTAATAAAGGTTGATTAACATAAACACCAAACATCAAAATAAATAAATATTCTTGCCCTCCAATTCCTCCTGGTAAAGGAACATAAGAACTTATAATTGATATAAAAGATACTAAAACAATTGCAATCATTCCGTCAAAACTAACATAATTATTAAAACTAAATAAAATCGTTAAAGGAACTATATATAAACATAATAAAGCTAAGCAATTTATTAAAATTAATTTAATAAATCTTTTTTTATCTTTTAATAAAATTTTAGAATTGTAATTAAAATTATCAATAGTATTATGCAATTTATTTAATATTTCTTTATTTTTAATTATTCTTAAAAAAGTCAATATTTTAACAATATATTTAGTTATTAATTTATCAATTTTATTACTATGAGATATTAAAAATAAAAGAAAAATCACCAATATATTTAAACCAAATCCTAATATTAAAAATGTCTCAATTATTCCTTCAAACTTATATATGCCAAATATTTCATTAATTATAATTGCTAAAAATCCAACTACAATTAAAGCAATTTGATGAATAATAGATTCTTGAACAATAACGTTAGTTCCATCACTTAAAGATAATTTATTCTTTTTCAAAGTATAAACTTGAAATGGTTGCCCACCAGTTGAAAAAGGTGTAATTGCATTAAAGAAAAAAGTCATAAGTTGCAAATCAAAAGTTTTTTTCATATCAAACTTTTTAAATTTATTAATAATGTCATTAGTTACAACTGATTTTAAAAACGTGTAACTTAAAACAAATAAGTAACCTATAAACAACCATCTAATATCAGAATTTAATAATAGTTCAATTATTTCATCATAATTATCTTTTAAAGAAAAATACAAAACTATTAAAGTAAATACAATTATTAATACAATATTTATAAATTTCTTTTTCATTTGATTACATCAATACCAGGTAAAACTTTCCCTTCCAATAATTCTAAACTAGCTCCTCCACCTGTTGAAATATGAGTAAATGCATCTTCATAACCAAAGTTTTTAACAGCACTAGCAGTATCTCCACCACCAGCTATCTTAATAGCATCAATATTTTTTAATATTTCACAAATACCTTTAGTACCATTACTATATTTTTCTTCTTCAAACATACCAACTGGTCCATTCCAAATAATAGTTTTACTATTATCCAAATATTGTTTAAATAATTTTACTGTTTTACTTCCAATATCTAATCCTCTTTCTTCCATAGTAATATCAGTTATAAAGCATTCTTTTTGATCTGTTACAACATCAATAGGTAAAATTATTTTATTTTCATTTTCTTTCAATATTTTTTTACAAAAATCAATACTTTCACTATCTAATAATGAACTTCCTATTTCAATTCCTTCAGCCTTTAAGAAAGTAAAAGCCATTCCACCACCAATTAAAATATAATCAGCTTTTTTTACAATATTTTCAATAACACCTATTTTATCACTTACCTTAGCACCACCTAATATAACTGTAAATGGTCTACTAGGATTATTTATAGCAGGTAATAAATTATCTAATTCTTTTTGAATTAAAAATCCTATACCACTAGGTAAATTACTTGCAATACCCACATTTGAAGCATGTGCTCTATGGGCAGTACCAAATGCATCATTAATATATATATCACCTAAAGAAGCCCAATATTTACCTAATTCTTCATTATTTTTACTTTCTTTTTTATCTTCTAAATCTTCAAATCTCGTATTTTCCATTAACAATACATCACCAGATTGTAAATTATTAATAGCTTCTTCTAGTTCGCTGCCTCTAGTATTAGGCACAAATGTAACTTCTTTATTTAATAATTTACTTAATCTAACACTAACAGGTTTTAAAGTATTTTTTAATTTATCACTTTCTTCTTTAATTCTTCCTAAGTGACTCATTAAAATAACTTTAGCATTATTATCAATAGCATATTTAATTGTTTTTAAACTTTCTTTAATTCTTGTATCATCTGTTATAATACCATCTTTAATTGGCACATTAAAATCTACTCTTATTATTACTTTCTTATTATTTAAATCAAAATCTTTTATTGTTTTCATATTTTCTTTCCTTTCTTTTATATTGTGGATAACCATCACCTTGCCCTTTTCATCGGCAAGGTGTGTCTTTACTTCGTTTATACATTATTGTTATTTATACTAAGTTTGCTTATTGTAGTACATATGGTGAATTTGGAGTACCTTCTCCAGTGGAAAAGGTTATTGTTGAAGTTCCTGACTTCAGATATATAACTGCACGAATGCCGTGACTGAGCGGCGGATTACTGTAGCTGAGGGTGCCATTGCTGTAGACATCGCGAACGTAAGACGAACTATATCTATTCATTGTCCAATAATAAGCAGATACAAATGGATTTTCTATTGTATTTACATCTACAAATATTTTTGAGCCGGTTGTCACTTCTATATCATTTCCACTAAACATCTCTCCTACTGTTGGTAATCCGATACTTGCTGTTATTGTTGTACTTTGTGGTACTGCATAACTATTTCCACTTTCATACATTCCTACTCCATATGTTCCCATTGTTATATATTTACTATCTATATTTTCAATAAATCCATTTAAGACATTTGTATATATTAAATCATTTGTTGTTATATTATAATTTGCATTATCTGCCCATTGACTTGTTGTTGGAAGTAATCCATTTAGTGCCACTTTAATACTATCGTTATCTTTACTTACTACTCTAAATGTACACATATTATCATCTCCACAAGCATTATCACTTCCACTATATGGTACGTTGATATATTCTCCTACTTGGACATTATTTGTATTTGTTGCTTTATTGGCAATACGATAACTACTTGCAATGGTACCATCACTATCTTCGATAATTGTTATATCAGAAATTTTTATAACTGCACGAACGCCGTAACTACCCGACGGACCACTGCCGTTGAGGTTGCCAATGTGGTTGACGTGGCGAACGTAAGACGAACTATGTCTATTTCCTAACCAAAAATAATCTTTTATATCTAAGAAAGAATCAGCCTCACCGGCTCTTTTATATTGGTCTTCATCTAATAATCCTACTTTTTGAGTTGTCGTAATTTCATCTACATCTGTATATATTCCTATATTAAATGTACTAGCTAATATATTATTTTGAATACTACTATTTAAACTATTCCAAAAATAGTCATTTAACCAAGTTTTTATATAACTTGATTCATATTCTTCTTTTGTTGTCCAAATAGAACTTGCCGGTTGTATTGCTGTTAATGGTTGTTGGGTAATTAAAGTTAATGTTTTAGCTTCTGTATCAAATTCTAATATCCTCCATTGATGTCCTCCATACCATAAGAAATTGTTTGCTACTTCTTCATTTGTACCAGTATAATAATATAAATTAGGATTTGTTTCATCTTTTACTAATCCAACTTCATTTCCTTCTTGATATTGTTCTAATAATGTTGATATTAAATTCTTAATATAATCCAGTTCAAATTTAAAAGTTCCATTTTCTTGTTTAGTCACTTTAACTACATCTTTACTATTAAAAACTGAATCATTATTAGGATTAACTGTATCAATACTTAAATATCCATTATTTATTAAATCCATAATATAAACATATTCAGTTGAGCCAATATTATCTAAACTAGAATATTCATCATAATTAGCCATAACATAATTTTCGGCTGCCATATATATACTATTTAAAGATTCTTGTTTTTTAGCTTCTTCACTATTTTTTATTGTATTATTTATAGATGGTAATATTATTAATAACATAGATGCCATAATAACTATAATAGCTAATAATTCTACCAAAGTAAATGCATTCTTCTTCATATTATCACCACTTTAATTATAAAATATTTTATAAATTTAAGCAATATAATAATGTAAACAATTACAAAATTGTAACATTATTATTATAAACAAAAAAAGTCAAATTATTGACTTAATCCATTTAAATACTTAGCTGTTCTAACCATTTGATTAGAATATCCAATTTCATTATCATATCAAGCAACTACTTTTACTAATTGTTTGCCGTCTACTTCTAACACATCAGTTAATAATCCATCAACTAACGCTCTACATGAAGAACCAATTATAAAACTGGATTATTGCAAAATGTTAAAACCGCTAATTAAAACATATCAATTTAAATTATTATGATTAAAATTCTTCTTTATTCAAAAAATCAATTAAATTTAAATGTATTATTCCATTTTTACTATAATCTAATTTGTCTAAAGTAATTAAATATTTAGGATAATTATCTTTTATTTCATCAAAAGCAGATAATTCTCTTTCATATGTATTTTCATCAGAAACAGTCAGTGATACTTGAATATATTTTATTTCATTTGCTCTCATTGCAACAAAATCTATTTCACCTTTTTTTGTTTTACCGATACAAACATCATAACCAAATGTTAACAATTGATTATATACTATATTTTCAATAGCATAAGACTTGTTAATAAAAGATTTGTTATTTTTTATTTGAGCTAAACCTAAATCAGTTAAATAATATTTGTTTAATGTTTTTAAAATTGCTTTACCATGAACATCATAGCGATAAATCTTTTGAATTAAAAAGCATTTACATAAGGCATCTAAATAAGAATATAAAGTAGAATTTGATATTTCTCTTCCTTCATTTTTTAAGTATTTAATTATATTAGTACTCGAAAATTCTCTTCCTATAGTGTCTATTATATATTGCAAAATCAAATTAAACAAGTTAATATCTTGTAATTTCAATCTTTCAACAATGTCCCTTAATATAATTGAATCATAAACATTATACAAATAATTTTTAATACTTTCTTCATCATTAAATTCGAATCGGTTAGGTAATCCTCCCCATTTTAAATAATCTTCTAACACTTCCTCATTAATATTTAATAGTTGAGTTACTTCTTTATAACACAACGGTTTTATTTTAAAAGTTACATATCTTCCTGATAATACTGTTGATAATTCACTAGCTAATAATTTACTATTAGATCCAGTTATAAATATGCTAACATTAGAAGAAGCACGTAAAGAGTTAATAACCTTTTCAAATTGAGGTACGTTTTGAATTTCGTCAAAAAATAAGTAATAAGTTTTATCATCTTTTATTTTATCCTTTATAAATTTATTTAATTTTTTATAATCCAACAATTCTTCATATTCAATATATTCAAAATTTATATATATAATATGATCTTTAGAAATATTTGAGCTTTTTAATTCTTCAATAATTTGTTTTAATAAAACAGACTTACCACATCTCCTTATACCAACTAGAATTTTTATTAAATTACTATTATAAAAAGGCCTTATTTTTCTTAAATATATTTCTCTTTTCAACATTTTTTCATCACCTTTTTTATTGTACATTAATTTGTAATTCTTGTCAAATTATTACGTTTAAACGTAATAATTATTAAATCTCATACTATTATTACATTTAAATGTAAAAAAGATAGTTATTTTAAACTATCTAAATACTTAGCTGTTCTAACCATTTGATTAGAATATCCCATTTCATTATCATACCAAGCAACAACTTTTACTAATTGTTTGCCGTCTACTTCTAATACATCAGTTAATAATCCATCAACTAACGCTCCACATGAAGAACCAATTATATCACTTGATACTACTGGATCGAATGTAAATGTTAAAGTTTCATTACAATTATTCATTAAAGCATTATTAATTTCTTCAACTGTTACATTTTTACTTAATTCTAAAGTTAAATCAACTACAGAACCAGTTGGAGTAGGTACACGTAAAGCACTACCATCTAATTTACCTTTTAAAGCAGGTATTACTAAGCCTAAAGCAGAAGCTGCTCCAGTACTAGATGGAATAATATTCATAGCACCTGCTCTACCACGACGTGCTTTAATACCTTTTTTATGAGCCACATCTAATATAACTTGATCATTAGTATAAGCATGCACTGTTGTCATATAACCTTTAACAATACCAAATTTATTATTAATAACATTAGCTACTGGAGCCAAGCAGTTAGTTGTACAAGAAGCAGCTGAAATAACTTTTTCAGTTCCATCTAATGTTTCATGGTTTACATTATAAACTATTGTCTTCATATCACCTTTACCAGGAGCTGAAATTATTACATGTTTAGCACCTGCTTCAATATGTTTATAGGCATCTTCATATTTAACAAATTTACCAGTACATTCAAATACTTGATCGATTCCTAATTCACCCCATGGTAAATTAGTAGGATCTGTTTCTTTAAATATTTTAATTTTTCTTCCAGAAACAATAATATTATTTTCATCAAAATCTATTTCATCTAATTTATAATTTCTATGATTACTGTCATATTTCAATAAATAAGCAAGTTGTTCAGCATCAGTTAAATCATTGATTGCTACAACTTCAATATTAGGATCTTCCTCCATAATTCTAAATACTAATCTTCCAATTCTTCCAAAACCATTAATTGCTACTTTCATTATTATCACCCTTTCTTTAATGGAAACAACTTCCACCAATAAATTCTCTTAATACTGATTCTTTTGGAACATCATCCGAAGGAATTGGTAAAAAATTCCTTAAAAAATTAATTAATCTTATTGCTTCTGGATAAACTTCATCATCCTCATTAACCGAAAATAATAAAGGCTCTGCATAAGTTTTTAAAACACCCAACTCATATATTAAAGCAGAATTAATAATCATATCCGCTTGATTTTGATATGGAAAAACATATTGTTCTTCTCCTTCTAATATATTTTTCCAATTTCTTAAAGTATCAGCAGCATTCCATCCACGATACTTATTATCTCTTATAATTCTTCTTAACCTTCTTGTATCAGATGTATGAATTCGATTATGATTATCAATATTTAATTGTGTTAATGGACTAATATAAATTTTAAATTTATTTGAATCATCTATTGCTAAAGTAAGTTCAGGATTTAACGCATGTAATCCTTCAATAATAACAATATCATTTTCTCCTAATTGTAAAGTTCTTCCTTTATATTCTCTTTCTCCTAAAACAAAATTATATTCAGGCATTAAAACCTTTTCACCTGCTAATAATTTTAATAAATGCTTATTAAATAAATCGGTATCTACAGCTCTTAATGACTCAAAATCATAATCCCCATTAGCTTTTTTAGGTGTATCAACTCGATTTAAGAAATAATCATCCGTTGAAATACTATGAGTTTTAAATCCTCTTGCTTTTAAATAAACTTCTAATTTTCTAGCTGTTGTTGTTTTACCACTTGAAGAAGGACCAGCTAATAAAACGATTTTAACTTTATTTTTCTTATTATAAATAATATCAGCAGTTTTAGCTAATTGACTATTATAATTAGCTTCCGCTAATTGAATAACATCATTATATTTACCTAAAGATACAATTTTATTTAAATCAGCAGCATTAGATATACCTACTGTTTTACCCATATTAGTATAATCTAAAAATGCATCAAATAACATTTTATGATGAGAATAATCATCTGTGTATTTTGGATTATTAACCGTTGGATAACTTAAAACGAATCCATTATCTTTAATATAAGTTAATTTAAATTCATCTAACACTCTTGTACTATAAGGCATTTCACTAAAAAAATAATCATAATATTCATCTAATCGATACAAATTAATATAAGTATTACTTATATATTTGAACACATCAACTTTGTCAAATTGTTTTTTCTTTTTAAAGAAATTCATAGCATCTTTTCTAGAAACACTTAACTTAATAAAATTATAATCTTGTTTAACTAATTCTTCCATCTTAGATTCAATTTGTTTAATTATATCTTTATTAATTTCTTTATTAACCATTTCACAATAAACACCTTTATCGATAGAATGTTGAATAATAACTTCCGCATCATTACCTAATACTTTTTTTATAGCTACAATCATTAAAAAATGGACACCATGAGAATATACAGTATGACCGAAAGTAGAACTTCGATCATAAAAATCAATTGAACATTTTTTAGTTATATTATAAGCTAATTCTTCAATAACATTATCAACCTTAGCTATCAAAATAGGATAATTATATCTACTTTGAAAACTATGCGCTATTTCTGATAATGGAGTATTTTCAGGATATTCTTTAATTAATCCCTCTTTATACTCTACTCTAACCATTTTATCCATAATATCATTCCTTTATTCTTATTAATTATATCAAAAAAAAAATATTTTGTCATTTTTTTTATTGAATAAATTTTGACTTTACAAACTATTATATTAAATAGGAGATGATTTTATGCTTATACCAACAATTATTGAAAAAAGTAGTAACGGAGAAAAAGTTTACGATATTTATTCTAGATTATTAAAAGATAGAATAATTATTTTAACTGGAGAAATTGATGATAATACTGCCAATGTTGTAGTTGCTCAATTATTATATTTAGATAGCATAAACAATAATGATATTAGTTTATACATAAATAGCCCAGGGGGAAGCATTACCGCTGGGATGGCTATTTATGACACTATGAATTTTATAAAAAGTGATGTATCAACTATTTGTTTAGGAATGGCTGCTTCAATGGGAGCATTCTTGTTATCGAGTGGAACTAAAGGAAAAAGATATTGTTTGCCTAATAGCGAAGTCATGATACATCAACCCTTAGGAGGAGCAAGTGGGCAAGCAACCGAAATTAAAATAGCAGCAGAACACATTTTAAAAATAAAAGATAAATTAAACAAAATTTTAGCTTCTAACACTAATAAAGATATCAAAACTATCGAAATTGACACAGAAAGAGATAACTATTTATCTAGTGAAGAAGCATTACAATATGGTCTAATTGACCAAATATTATAGAGAAGATTATCCTTCTCTATTTGTTTTACAATAATATTGTTCACCTAATTCGACTAACCTTTTAGTCATTTCTCCACCAACAGTGCCGTTTAATCTAGAAGTTTGATCAGCACCTAAAGTAATACCTAACTCTCTAGCAATTTCATATTTTAAATTTTCTAGAGATTTTTTACTACCTGAAACTACTAATTTATTCATTTTATCACCACCTTACATTATTATTATGGATAGTATATTTAATAAAATAAGTGGATAATTATACCTTTAACTTGACAATATTAAGTATTCGTTATATTATTTTTTTGGTGATAGTATGAATTTTTTTAAAAAAACTAAAGAAATTTCAAAAATCAAAGAAATTTTAAAAAAATTTAAAACACTAGAAAATGACAATTATTTTGATTTATTAAAAACTAATTATATAAAATTATTAATAAATCAAACAGTAGAAAAAAGTATTAATGAAGGTAATTCTTTTTATATTCAAAACTTATTTAATATTATTGAAAGCTGGAATTCAATAAGACCAATTCCTATAGAAACAGGAAAGTGGTTTGAAAGTTTAATTGGAAATAATGATTCATATATTGGAATTCATAAAACTGGCGGATGCGGTAAAATAAGCACTAATAATAATACATTTTTACAAAATATTTTTAATATTGGTTTATATATAACAGGTGATTTATTAAGTGGAATAGCTAAAGATAAAGAATATATTCCACTCACAAAAAATATTACTCCAATAATTAATATTTTAGATTTAATTATATATATAAAATCTTCTTATAAAAATTCAACAGGCTCTATAATAACTTCAATACCAAATAAATATGTTGATTCAAATTATAGAGTAATTCCAGGCTGTGAAGAAAAAATATATACATACATTAATGGACAACTAGCATTAAAACCTGAATATATTGTGGGATTTATAACATATGATAATAATTTATGTGAAACAATTTTAAAAGAAGATTTTTTATACAAAAACAGATAGCTTATGCTATCTATTTTAATTATTTAGCTTGGTAACCACCTAAGTTTTGTTGTCCCATTTGAACTAATCTCTTAGTGATTTCTCCACCTACTGTACCATTAGCACGGCTTGTAGCATCTGGTCCTAAGTTAACACCAAATTCGCTAGCTATTTCATATTTCATTTTATCGATAGCTTGTTTAGCTCCTGGTACTACTAATTTACCTGTAGATTTGTTATTCATTATTCTCACCTCCGTACATTAATATCATGCACGGAATATTTCAAAATATTACTGGAAAAAAATGGTTATAATAAGTCTTTAAAATCTTTATTAAAATTAGTTATAACTTCTATATTATTTATACATTCATCAATTAATTCTTGATAATTAAAATTTTCATATTCTAAACATTTATCTAGTTTAGGATTAATGACAGGATGTTTAGGAACAAATATTGTACAACAATCTTCAAAAGGTAAAATACTCGTTTCGTATGTTCCTATTTTTTTTGCAATTTCGATTATTTCCAATTTATCTAAACATGCAACAGGTCTAATTACTGGAAAATTGGTTACACTATTAATAACATTAATGCTAGTTAATGTTTGACTTGCAACTTGACCAATACTTTCACCATTTATTAATACTTTATATTTATTAGAAATATTAGTAGCAATTCGATACATCATTCTTCTTAAAATGGTAATATTATATTCACTAGGAACATTTTTATATATTGCTTCTTGTAATTTAGTAAATGGCACTACTAATAATTTAATATTACCAGAATATTGATTTAAAATATTAGCTAATTCAATAACTTTATTTTTTGCTTCAATACTAGTATGTGGTGGAGAATCAAAATATAAACAATCAATATCAATTCCTCTTTTTAAAGCTAAATATCCTGCTACTGGAGAATCAATACCTCCAGATAACATTAATATACCTTTACCTTGAATACCAACAGGATATCCACCACTACCTTTTATTTCATTAGTATAAATATATGTGTCTTCTCTTATTTCAATGTGAACTATTATATCAGGATTATGAACGTCAACTTTACAATCAAAATTTTTCAAAACTAAGCCACCAATTACATTATTAAAATCCATTGATTTAATTTCAAAATTTTTATTAGCTCGTTTAGTTTCAACTTTGAATGTTTTAAAATTTTCGTTTTTTAAAACTTCTAAAACTCCATTTTTGATATCTTCAATATTAGTATTTACTTTATAAGCAACTACTATTCCTTGTAAACCAAATACTTTTTTTAATTTATCAATCGTTTCATCAAAATTATTAGGAATTATATACATACGATCTCTTTTTTTAATAATTTTTCCATCAACTTTTATATTTTCGCTCAATTTATTAATAAATTGATTTCTGTTTCCTTTTTTTGTTGTTAATTCACCATACTTAATTAATATTAACTTTTCCATCAAAATCACCAGTTATATTATATATTATTAATTTTTTTAAAGCAAGAAAAAAGACTATTTTCTATAGTCTAAAATCATTATTTTATTTTTTTTAATTGTTTTTTCCTTAACATCAACTTGGTCAATATTAACAATTAAGTTTAAAAATTTTTTTAAATTTCGATAATATTCAATTACTCTTTTTGTATATAATGAATCTTTATCTCCACAATATCCAATAGTAAAACTACCGACTGAAACATTTTTAACTAAATATATCAACTGATTATCATAAATACCATTTATTATCAAATGACCTTCTAAAGATCCATTAAAAGGTTTAGCAAAGCATCCTTCACCTGCTTGTGCTAATATTATTTTTTTATTAACCTTTAAATTTTTTATACTACTAACACTTTCTGATTCTGATAATTCAATTAATTTTTCATCTGGTAATAAATAGCCATTGCTAATTAAAAATTCACCGAAAAAATTTCTTAAGTTCTTATAACCATCTAACCATTTTTTAAATTCGTTTTCATCAAAATTAAATTGGCCAGAATTAATTTTTTCTAACAAATCATTTTGAAAAAATATTTCTCTAAAATTAACAGAATTATCATATTGACCGCTTTCATAAGATTTTTCCAACAAATACCTTTTTATTAAATTTTCTGTCATGTCTCCTCCATAAGAACATACAACTAAATACGTAAGTAAAATTTTACCACTTATTATATAATATGTCAAATAAACAAAAGAATAGACAAAAGTCTATTCATAAAATTTTAACAATTTATTATATATTCCTGGTTCAATTTTATTTAAAGAATTAATTGTCATTTCTAACGATTTCTGATATTCTCCTTTATAAAATAATAACTCAGAATACATTAAATTTTTATTTATTTCATCGGTAACTCTATATCTATTACCATAAACAATAGCATTTTCAGCAAAAACAGCTATTTTCAACAATTCTTTAGTTCCAGTGTATAATTTTAAAACCAAATCTCTTGCTGTATCAACTCTAGTATTTAATACACTAATTGTAATAGGTTTCTTTTCTAATTCTTTGACTATTTCTTTAATTGCAAGTGAAGCTTCATCTAATTGTGTATAATAATATTGTGGTATAACTGGAAAATTAAATTCTTTAATTTTATTTTTTGATTCTCTTAAAATTTGTTTAATTTCTTCTAATTGTTGTCTAGCTCTTAATTCATCTTCTTTCATACTACCTAAAGCATCTAATGAATTATCTAATTTATCTTCAATATTATTTAATCTTAAAGATAAAGTTTCTATTTCCTTTATTAATTTTGAATATGCAAAAGTGTGATTTCCTGTATGCGTTTTTAAAACATCATAATCATTATTTAAAACATTTAGTTCTTCTTTCACTTGATTTAATAAATTTAAATCTTCTTCTGATAAATTATAAACATTTTTTATATCATTAATCTGACTAAAAATATCATCTACTAAACTATTTATTTTAGAAATTTTAGAAACAAATGTATCAACTAATTCATCATAAATATGCCTATCATTTTTTTCTTTTTCAAAATCATTAAATAATGAATCAAAATATTCTACTAAAACTTTTAATTCGAATAAGCTGTCTTCTAGATTTAATACTCTTGTTCTATCCATAATATCATTTAATTTCTTATTTGCTTCAGTTATATTATAATCAACATTTAAATAATCTAAAGGATAGCCTTCTTTAACCATGTCTTGATATATTTGAGATATCTCTGTGATTTTTTTAGGAATTACACTAGTTGCCATTAAAACAATAGATGGTACTTCATCAATAACAATTTGCATATGTTTTAACATTTCATCAATAGACTTTATTATCTTAGTGACTTCATTATAATCATTATTTTCCATACTTTGTTCAAAAGCTTCAAAACGCTTTGATATATTTTCAAATTGTAATAATACCGAATTAGCTATTTCACCAAATTCTGATTTTGTACCATTAAACTTATCATATAACTCACGATAAGTAGATTTAAATTTTATAATTATTGCTCTATTTCTTTCTTCACTTGAAGTTATTTCCTTTATTTCATCTAATAACATTTCTGTATTAGTTCTTACTTTGTATATTTCCATCTCTAATTTAGCAATTTTAAATACTGTTGTTTTATAATCTTGTTGCTTTAAAGAATAATCTGCTTCTAAAATCATATCTGTAATTTTAGGTATCTGCATATTTCTAATATCTTTAAATCTATTTTCCCAATCATTTAAATTATTATCTAATTTATCGTTTTTTAAAAATGTTTTAATTTTAGATATTTCTGAATTAATAGGTGTACTATCGATAACATTTTTTTCTACTTCTAATTTATCTAAAATATTTTTATATTTTTTATTTCTATTATTTTGAAGTAAATTTAAAACTATTACTACAATAATAACAGTAACAACATAAATACTAACCGCAATTAATGTTACACTCATCCTACCACCTCTCTATTATAATTTTATCACATTTTTTTACAAATTACGACATAATCATTAAAATTAATATAATTAAATACATACCTGATACTAATCCAACAACAAAACTTAATAAAAGAGTATCAACAAAAGCGGCTTTTGATTGATTATTTAAAGTTAATATCTTTACTTTAGGTTTTTCTTTTTGCTTAGTTTGTTCCATTTCTTTCATAAATTGGTCTTTTCGTTCATTCAAAAGCACAACTAACTCTTCATCTAAGCTAAAGTTATTTAATATAAAATTTATTTGATTCAACGTAAAATAATTTAAATAGTGTCTTACAAATTTATCAATTTTATTATTTTTATTAGTATACAAATATTCAGCAACTACTTCTTCATCATATGGTGGATATTCAATACTTTTATCTTCATCTAAAATTGTTTCTCCATATTCATTTATACTTGATGTAGTAGCTTCATTTACTTCACTAACCACCACTTTAGAGCCCTCTTGTTTTGCCGTTAAAACTTTATCATCTTTTTCATCATAATATACACTAGACTCTACATTTCCAACAATACGTTTATCTAGTTCATCATTATATTTTTGCATAGTTATCGTTGGTAAAACTTGAGATCTTGGAGCTTCCTTTATTTCACCAACTTCACTTAAATCAACAGAAGTTTTTTGATATTTATTCATATCTTCTGCTATGTTCAAAGCACTTTCATTTCCATCTTCTAGATTAAAATACTTTGATTCATTTTGTTTTGATTTAAACTGTTCTATAAAATTTCTATTATCAACATTATCATCCATTATTTTTATATGTCCATCACGATCCCTATATTTTATAAAGTCTTTACCATCAACTTTAAAACTAGTTATTCCATCAAAATTAAGCGGAGTGTCTTTTATAGTTTCATCAAAATAACTTAATAAAGATGTAATTATCTTATTAACAACATCATCTTTAAAATCTAATTGCTTCATATTAGATAAAAATTCAGCATGCGTATTAATATATTTATTTAAATCAACTATATCTCTTTTCAAATCATTTTTACTTTGATATTTACCATTTCTAATATCATTTTTTATTGCTTCTACTATATAATCCATTAAAACAATTTCTACTTTAGTAGGATCTTTTATTTCAAAATTTAAATCTAAATTTAATTTTAATTTATTTAAATCCAAATATATTGTATCTTCATCGTTTTGTAAAATTAAAAATGATCCATTATTTAATTTTATAAAACCTATCGTTTCAAATTCCTTACCTTTATATATTACTTTATTTGGTAGCATACTATCACCCAATCTTATTGTAACACATTTTTCGACAAAGTAACACATTTTTCTTATTGATTTATGTAAACTAAAGTGATATTATTTAATTAGGTGAGAAAATGAGAAAAATAAAATTTTTAATTAAATCCTTTAAATTATCTACTATCAAGACATTATTCAATGTTGCAAGAAAGGTTAAAAAACAAAGCAAAAAAAAATTTGTTATATTTGACATTTTATATTGTTCAATTAAATATCAGACAGCTTTTTATGACTACTTAGAATTTGAATTTTATTCTTTAAACAAAGAACAAAGAAAAACATATCTAACCAATGGGAAAAATAATCAAATTGTAAGAATGTTTAATGATAAATCTTATTGGCATATATTAGACAATAAAAATGAATTTAATGATTATTTTAAAAAATATTTAAAAAGAGATTATTTAAATCCTAATTTTACCAAAGAAGATTTAAATAGATTTTTAAAAGATAAAAGTAATATTATCGTAAAACCAGTTGACGGTGTTGGCGGAGAAGGTATAAAAATAATAAATAGTAAAGAAAAAGATATTTATGAGAAATATCACAATTATTTACTAGAAGAAGTAATTATTCAACATAAAAAATTAAATGAATTGTATAGTAAGTCTGTTAATTCATTAAGAATATTTACTTTTTATGATGGTAAAGATTCTTACTTTCTTCAAGCAATCTTAAAAGTTGGAAACAATGGTGTTATAGACAATTTCTCTAGTGGTGGTATGTATGCCTTTATAGATGATAAAGGAGTTGTCATTACTCCAGCAATCGATAAAGATGATAATATATTTGGTATTCATCCTATAAGTAAAAAACAAATATTAGGTTTTAAAGTTCCTTTATTTGATGAAGCGATAAAATTAGTTTTGGAAGCTGCTAAAGAATTACCACAAATCAAATATATTGGTTGGGATGTCACTATCAGTGAAAATGGTCCTTGTATAATAGAAGGTAATAGTTATCCAGGAGTATTCCAAATCAAACCTCGTTTTAGTAAAGACAAAACCGGTATATTACCAAAATACGAAAAAATAATGAAAATAAAACTATAAGGTATTGACTTAATATATAAATCATAATATAATACTAGTGCATCTAAGCAGCGTTAGTATGAAATTTTTAATGTGTTTATTACCTTTAGGGGTAATTATTGTGAAAGCTGCGTAACAATAATTAATTGAATTAAACACCCTATTAAATTGGCATATTAACCTTTTAGAGAAAAGAAAGGAGTGAATTTTAGATGGCAAGATATACAGGAAGTACAAATCGCGTTTCAAGACGTTTAGGTTTTTCAACATTAGAAAACGGCAAAGAATTAGCTAAAAAACCTTACGCACCAGGTCAACATGGAAGTAAAAAATCTAAAAAATTATCTAACTATGGTGTTCAATTACAAGAAAAACAAAAACTTAGATTTATGTATGGATTAAGTGAAAAACAATTCAAAGCTACTTTCGTTAAAGCTGGTAAAATGAGTGGTGTTCATGGTCATAACTTATTTAAATTGTTAGAAAGTCGTTTAGACAATTTAGTTTATCGTTTAGGTTTTTCTACTACTAGACGTGGCGCTAGACAATTAGTTAATCATGGACATATTACTGTTAATGGTAAAAAAGTTGATATCCCTTCATACACTTGCAAACCAGGTGATGTTATAGCTGTTAAAGATAATGCTAAAGATATGAGTATTATTAAATCTTCATTAGAAGCATTATTAAAAAGAGTTGAATTCGTTACTTATGATGAAAACAAAATGGCTGGAACTTACGTAAGATATCCAGAAAGAAACGAATTAAATGCTGATATTAATGAATCATTAATTATTGAATATTACAACAGATAGTAACCTATCTGTTTTTTTATAAAAAAAATAACCATTTGGTTATTTTGTAAAATGATATACTAAAAATAATACCCCAGTAATAATTATTACTAATAAAATAAATAATAATATTTTAGTTAAAAGATTGTTCTTCTTTATATTCTCTTTAATTTCTTTTAAATCTTCAAAATCTTCACTAGAAAAATCCATGCTTGATGTAAAAAAAGATTTATCTAAATTTTCTTGAATTAATTTAGTATTTTGTAATTGAGTATCCTCGTTATTAATTTCTTCTTTTACTTGATTTTTTAAATTAGGATCACAAATTGATTTTAAATCATCTAATAAATCAGAAGTATAATCATTTTTACTATTATTAGATATTGCTTCAATCATACTTTTTAATTGCTCTTCATTAACATTATCTGGAACTTTAGTGTCTGAATTTAAATCAATATTTTTTAATACATTATATTGTATATTTGAATACCTACTATCTCTATCAGTTCTTTCACTTTTAGCTTTATCTAAAACATCTCTAATATCATAATTCTTTTGCTCTTCTATTTCTTCTACTAAAGGTTTTATTTCTTCTTTTTTATATTCTTTAGGTTTATTTACATTATTAGTTCCATTTATTAATTCTTTTATTTTTTCTATATCTATTTTTTCATTCTTTTCAATTACTGAAATTCCCTCAACATTTGTATATTCAGCCTCATCATATATAGTACGGTATAATTCTTTATTTTTAACTGTTCTACTTTTCATTTCATAGTATTTTTCCATTCTACTTGGCATATCATCACCGTACCTTTCTAATAATATAATAACATATTTAAAAAAATAATGAAATAGGTACTTGAATTTTTTTAATTATTTTTTTATAATTGTAAAGGAGGGATATAATGAAAGTAACAATTATTGAAGAAAATTGTATTGGTTGTGGGCAATGTGAAGCAACATGTAGTGATGTATTTAGAATTGAAGATGATGGTATCGCTCATGTAGTTGGAGAAGTTAAAGAAGATGTTAAAGAAGATGTAGAAATGGCTGCTGATGGTTGTCCTACAAGTGCTATAAATGTTGAAAACGCTTAATTTTTAAGCGTTTTTTAATGCGTATAATTTTTTTACTTCTTTTACTGTTAAATAACGATATTCTCCAGGTTTTAATCCCTTTAAATCCAAAAATGCTATTCTTTCTCTTTTTAATTTTACTACCTCATGATTAACAGCTTGAAACATTTTTTTAACTTGATGATTTCTTCCTTCATGAATAGTTATTTGAACAAAAGAATGCTCTTTATCTTTTTTTCTTACTTTTATTTTGCAAGGAGCAGTTTTAACACCTTCTATTAAAACACCTTTTTCTAATTGATTAATTTCTAAACCGGTTAAAACACCTTTTATTTTAGCAACATATACTTTATCAATATTATTTTTAGGATGAATTAATAAATTAGTTAATTCGCCATCATTAGTTAATAATAATATCCCTGTTGTATCATAATCTAATCTACCTATTGGATAAATTCTTTTAGTAGTTTCAATTAAATCTAAAACTGTTTTTCTATTTTTATCATCATTAGTAGTTGTTACAACACCTCTAGGTTTATATAATAATATATACTCTTTATTTTCTTTTGTAATTATTTTATTATCAACCATTATTTCATCGTTTTCATTTACTTTAGTACCTAATTCATAAACTAATCTACCATTTACTTTAACCTTACCATTTATAATTAATTCTTCAGCTTTTCTTCTTGAACAATATCCACTATTAGCTATAACTTTTTGTAATCTTTCCATCAAAATCACCAATTAAATTATATACTATAAAAGTAATAAAATCAAGAAATAAAATTAATAAATAAAATACTAATCATTATACTTATTAAATCTGCTAATAGGCCAACCCATAAAGCATATTTTATTTTTTTAATACCAATACTACCAAAATATAACGTTAAAATATAAAAAGTTGTATCAGTAGTTCCCTGAATATAAGAAGCAAGTGTTCCTAACATACTATCAGGACCAAACAATTCATAAATATTAGTTAAAATAGCTAAAGAAGATGTCCCAGATATTGGCCGCATTATTATCATTGGTATTATTTGATTAGGAATAAACGATATAAATTTAAATAAATCAATTATGTTACTATTTAAAAATATATTCACAGATAAAATCATAGCTAGTAAACATGGAAATAACTTAAATACTAAATCAAAACTTTCTTTAGCACCTTCAATAAATGTATCATATATCGCAACTTTTTTAATAATACCATAAATAATTACAAATAAAACAATTAATGGCATTACATAATTAGACATATAACCTCGCAAATATCCTATCAATTATTAAACCCGATAAAGTACTTAAAAAAGTTATTATTATACATGGTAAAACAATACCTGTTGGATTAGAACTTCCATACATCATTCTTAAAGAAATAATTGTAGTAGGTATTATTGTTACTCCACTAGTATTTAAAACTAAAAAAGTAATCATAGATCTACTAGCAGTATCTTTTTTTTTATTTAATTGTTGTAGTGATTGCATTGCTTTTAAACCAAAAGGAGTAGCAGCATTACCTAATCCAAACATATTAGCAATTATATTTGAACTTATATAACTCAATGATTCATGATTGGTTGGTATTTCTGGAAAAATATGTTTTAATACGATTGATAATTTAGTAGATAGTTTTTTTAGTAATCCTGATACCTCAGCTATTTTAGCTATGCCTAACCATAAAGCCATAACCGGAAATATTTTTATAATCATATCAAAAGAAGTCTTAGTACTATTTAATATAGATTCATTTACTACTTCAACATTATTATTTAATAGACAATATAATACACCAATTATGATAAAATAACCCCATATTTTATTTACCATAAATTACTAATCCACTCCTTTAATTTTTGAAAAAAACTTTTTTCTTCTTTTTTAGTAACATATATATCTTCTTCGTGAACTTTTTTATCATTTACTAATACTTCAACTACTCCTACTTTATCATTATCAGAATAATTTTGTTTTTTTTCTAATTTAAAATTTAATAAAACATTGTTCTTTTCATTATTATTTAAAGTATAATTAAAATTATTTTTTATATATAAGCTATCTAAGTAATATTTTTCATCGATAATTTCTATTTCACCTTCTTTTAAAATATTGTAATTAGTATAATTATCAAATGCTTCTTCAAATAAATTTATATGATCTACAAAATCATTACCATCATTTAATGTAACAACTACCAAATTAACATTATCTTTAGAAGCTGTTGTTACTAATGTTCGCTTAGCTACATCAGTAAATCCAGTTTTACCACCTGTAATATAATCATGACTATGTAATAATTTATTTTTATTTATCCATGAATAATAATTCATATTGGTTCTTAAAGTATACTTTTTTGTACTTACTATTTTTTTATACGTTTCATTTTTCATAGCATAACTAGTTAATAATGCCATATCGTATGCTGTGGATAAGTTGCCACCATTTTCATCTAAACCATGCGGATTGTTAAATTTACTGTTTTTCATCCCGATTTCCACAGCTTTTTTGTTCATTAATTCAACAAAACTTTCAACATCTCCACCAACATAATTTGCAATAGCTAAAGCAGCATCATTACCACTTCTTAACATTAAACCATATAATAATGATTCTAAAGTTATTTCTTCTCCTTGTTTAATATATATACCTGAGCCATAAGCCTTAGTTATTTCATCACCAATCGTTACAACATCATTTATGTCTTTATTTTCAATTGCTACTATAGCTGTCATTATTTTCATTATGACTACATAACTGCTTATTATAGGTAAAATTATTGTAGTCCCATATATACTTAATATTTAAAATATTTATGTATATATCAAGAACTACTTTTTTTTCATTACATGGAATATTTTCTACTACAATTTTATTAATTAATAATTTAGATAATTTATCAAAATTATCATTTATAAAATCATTAACATTTATTTTTTTAATTCCAGATATTACAGCAAAAATATCATTGTTTTCTAATTTCTTTGCTTCATTAGTTAAATATAATATTTCATTATTATATTTCTTATTTCTATTTTCAAATTCATCTTTAGTAATTATTTTATCAATGTATAATTCTAGTAAACTTTCTTTTTTTAAATCTAAATTATTTATTTCTTTTTTTAATCTTTTTATTTCATTATCTGTACTACAATTAATATTTTTATAGACATTAAACAGATTGTTCATTATATCATCAAAATTGTTAATTAAATCATTGTATATATACTTAAAAATTTTATCTAATTCACTTTCATATAATCTAATACTTTTACATTCTTTTAATCCATGAGTTACATATTCATTACATATCCAATAACTTTTTCCATTATTAGCAATTCTTTTATATTTCTTATTATGATGTTTACAATAAATAATTCCACTGTAAGAATATTTTTTCATAAACACTCGTGTTTCTTCAATATTTTTCAAATAATTAGTTTTTTTTGATTTTAATATTTCATTTGCTTTATCCCAAAGTTCTTCTGATACTATAGCAGGTATTTCACCATTACTTTCCTTTATAATCCACTCTTCCATAGGAAGTCTTATTTGCTTTTTATTTTTATAATCTTTAGTCATTACCGTATTAGTACAATAAAAACCTTTATATTTTGGATTAGTTATTATTCTTCTTAAAGTAGTTATGTGAATAAAATCACCTTTTTTAGTTTTGTAGCCTTCATTGTAAAGTTTTTTTGATATTTTTGCTAATCCATATTCTCCTGATGCATACATTGAATATATTTTTCTAATTAATATAGCTTCTTTTTCATTTATTTCTAATTTACCTTTATTCTTCGTATAACCTGTAATTGTATTATTTCCAAGAACAACTCCTTTTTCTTTTGATCTTTTCATTCCAAATCTTACTCTTTCAGATAATTTTCTTACTTCCTCTTGAGCAATAGATGACATGATAGTAAGCCTAAGTTCAGAATCAGGTAATATAGTATTAATGTTATCTGATAAAAATAATACACCAACATCATTCTCTAATAATTCTTGCGTATATTTTATACTATCTACTGTATTTCTAGAAAATCTTGATATTTCTTTTGTCAATATTAAATCAAAATAACCATCTTTAGCATCCTTTATCATTTTTAAAAAATTTGTTCTATTTTTTACACTAGTCCCACTAATGCCTTCATCTACATAGCCATTAACATAAGTCCAATTTCTATTATCTTTAATAAAATTTTCAAAATAAAGAATTTGGTTATCTAAAGAATTAAGTTGAACATCTTTATCTGTAGATACGCGTGCATAAAAAGTAACTCTAAGTGGTATATTGTAAATACTTTCACCTTTAGATATTTCATTTCTTATTTTACATAAATCCATTAATTATCAACTCCTAATTTTTTTAATGTTTCATTATAAATCTGAAAATTAATATAATTATTTTCATATAAATATTCATTTAAAATAATACTAAGTTCATTAATTAACAATTGTATCACCAATTAAATTTATTAAACAAAAAAAGAAATAATTACTAATCAATCATTTCTTTTTAATACAATTTATTTGTTCCTTAAAATAATTATTTAATTCTTCATTTACACAATATATATAACACCCTTTAATTCCTCTAGTCAATAATACTCTATACGTGTTTTTAATTATTGTATCAGATATTTCTCTTGCCATTATCTCATTTTCTTTATACATTTTTTTTATACCTTTAAAAGATGAATCAGAGGAAGCATGATTTTGAAAATCTGTACATACTTTCCCATCTTTAAAATACAAGTCTTCTCCAATAATTACTCCAACGTAATCAAATTCTAATCCTTGTACTGAATGTACACATCCTGCTTCATTTATAGAATCATCTATAGCAAAAGTTTGTTTTGCACCTAAATTCCAACTTATACCATAATCTCCTATTTGAATATCGTGATAATCAGTATTATTAATTTCATCTTTATTCCAATTCCAGCAATAACCTGCTACAATTCTTGATTTATTATTTTCAGCATTTTTAATTTTTATTAATTCCTCTAATTCTTGTGGTGTATCACATACTGCTATATCATAATTTATTTTACCAACATAATTGTTGGTATTTCCTAATATATAATCAATGAATTTTAGATAATTATCTGAGCCTTTACATCTAAACTGAGATTCTAGTTTGAATTCTATTATATTAGCATTTAAATTTGCTGCCCATCTTTTTATTTCATTTTTTGTACCGATATCATTTAAATGAACTTTTTGTTTTTCATCTATAAAAAATATAGAACATTTTGCTGAATTAATTATCTCTTTTATTTGATTTTCACCATAATTATTAAACAATCCAGATTTTTCTGTTAGACAATGTGCTTCGTCTACTATTAAAACATCAAATATATCTTTATCTGTTTCTGTATATGCTCCAGATGTTTTGAACAAATTATCTATACTTGTCTTATTTAATGTTCCTTTTAATTTAGTTCCATAAATTACTCTTGGTGCTGTATTTCTAGAAACATATTGACATAGTTTTCCTTGATTTGTTAATGTTGCTAATAAGTTTACTGCAATTACAGATTTTCCAGTACCGGGTCCACCTTCTACAATGATTACATTTTTTTCTTCTCTTTTTATTGCTGATAATATTTCATCATAGATTATCATTTGATTATCTATTAATTTAAATTCTTTATTTCCTTTTAAGAGTTTATCTATATTTTCTTGCAAACTTTTAGATGGTAATAATTTACTACTATCAATTTCTTGAATTATAGATAAGTTATCTCCATAACTGAATTTTTTATTTATAAATTCTATTATTTTTTCTTCATCATTTTGAAAAAATATTGGTACTTCTTTAATTAGTTCTGTAAATTTATTATCTAGGATTGGATCATCGTTGTTTGGTATATAGTTATGTAAAATTGAACATGCTTCTACGACGATATTATTTTCTTGTATATTTTGGTTAAAATCTTTCAACAACATCTTATATGTCCAAGCTTGATATGATGGATGAACTACTTTTTTTAATCCATTTCCAACATATGTTTCTAATAATATATCACTATCTTCTATTCTGTTTACTTTTGACCATTGTTTTAATTCAATAATAAGAACATTTTTTTTATTTTCTATATCATATCCACATAACATAAAATCTATTCTGCTTGATGTCATTGGAAGATTATATTCTAGTGATACAGTACAATCTTTTGGAATATTACTTTGATTCAATATTTCACTCATATATTTTAACGAATTTTCCCAAGATTGTTTCTCTGATATTGTTGTTCCTTCATACAGTTCTTTTTGTTTCATATTTTCTAAAATATATGTGATTTTATTATTATTTATATCCTCAATAAAATCACTAACTCTTGAACTGTATAAAATCATACTACTTCCTCCTTAATTTTCTTTGAAGATTTTCACAATTATATGTCAAATATTCACCTGTTATAACATTTCTTCTGCATTTACCTTTTGTAAAAATATTTCTTTGTCATAAAAATAATAATCGAAACCATCTTTCTCTCCTTCACGTGGTTTCCTTGTTGTACATGTTGTAAATTTTTTAAAGTTATTATCTTTCAAGAACATTTCTGTTAATGTTCCCTTCCCAGCACCGCTAGGTCCACTAAAAACTATATTCATAAATATATCTCCCCCCTTGAATTGCCTTGTATTATAGCATAAATTCCGTTTTTTTCCAAACAAAAAACAACTATTTGTTAGTTGCTTTTCAAATCTATTTTAATTTCTTCGATAATATGTCCTATATTTCCTTCTCCTGCATATCTGTTCATATCAAAGAAATTATCGTTAACACTTATCCATTCTAGTTTATTTACTTCTTCGATTAGTTCTACTTCATTTTTTAATATTCCATAATAAACTTCTAATTCTTTATTCCATTTAGTATAAGTAAGATTCATAAAATGAATTAAATCTATATCCTTCTTCTTAATATTAGTTTCTTCTTCTAATTCTCTATATGCTTCATTTAATCCATCATTTTCTTTTTCTATTTTTCCACCTACTAAATTATACATTCCCATATATGGTTCTTTTGTTCTTTTACACATTAATGTATTTTCTAGTTTATTATCAAATACTACAATAACATTCATTTTTTTCATTGTACTTCCCCCATAGTAATTATATCATTTTACGATAGATGCTTCAACAAACTCATTGTTAAAATTTAACTATATTTTTGTTATTATATGAACTACAATTTCATAATACATTTTATAGTTTATTTGAAATAAATTATTAGTATTTCTTATATATTTTGAATTCATTACTATGTAGTCATAATATTAGATATTGAAGCTATACTTCTAATCTCATTCATATTATTAGAGTATATAACATTTAAGCTATCCATATCCATTAAAACTGTACTAGTGGCACTACTAGAATAAGCTTTAATATTTATTGGTATTAATAATAATAAAATCAACAATTTTTTCACAAAATCACCTATAAAATAGTATGAAAAAAAGTCTAATTATAGACTTAAATTTCTTTTTTCCACAATCCATGTTTATTACAATAAGCATAAATTGTACTATTTTCTTCATAATCAAATACTGCTTTTGGTTCATCATTTGGTTTTAATAAATATTTAACAATTTTATTACCTTTAACCATTGCTATCCATTCTATATAATGATTTTCTTCCATTGGATGAACTACTTCTCCTACAGTAACATATACCTTATTATCTTTTACTTCACAAAAAGGTACATGTTTTTCAACACTAGCATCCACACTATTTACTTTTATTAAATCTCCTACCTCATTTAAAGATTCTAAAATACCTAAGCCTTTATAAAAATTCATAAATTACCTCCTTAATTTTTTATTAGCTTTTCTTTCTTTTCTTAATTCTTTTTTAGTTTGTTTTAATTCTTTTTTTGTTTGTTTTAATTCAAATTTCATTCTTATTAAATCAATATTGTTAGTAATAACCGCTTTAGCTTTAGGAAATGATTCAATTAAACGTTTTGTCCAAACAGATTTAGAAATTAATATTTCTTTAACTTTTTTAGTTATTTCTTCAGTATTATCTTTCTTCAAAAATTTAACAGCTGTATCTTTAAAACTATTAATTATTTTTAATGAAACTGTAAAATCAATAATAAATATTATAAATATTACTAGAGCTATTATTCTTAAAACAACTATGTTAGTCATATTAAATATTGAAAATATTATTGGATTAACTACATAAATAGCAAAACAGCCTAATAAACCAAAAGGTATTAATGTTTCTAAACAAATACGACCATTAATATTAAAACGATAATCTGTATAATCCCACCATCTTGCTTTAAATAATTTTTCCATCAAATAACTAGTAAAATATTCTAATAAAGCAAATAAAAACATCGACATAACAAACAATACTATTATACTTTCTTTATATTTTGTCAAAAATATGGTTGCTATTAATCCACCTACACCATAAATTGGACAATATGGACCAATCAAAAAACCTCTATTAACAAATTTTTTAAAGACAACTACATTGTTAATAATTTCAACAATCCAACCCAAAAAAGCATATATAATAAACAATAAAAACATTTCCGTTAATCTCATAAAATTACCTCGCTTTATGATTATAGCATAAAATAAATTTTTTAACAACTTTAGCACTCACTATTGACAAGTGCTAAAATAAGTGATATACTTTTATCGTTGATTAAAATAATCAACATTAAAAAGGAGGGATAAAATATGAATCCATACCAAGAAAATCTTGAAAATGTTTTAGAAAAATATGGACGAGATATCACCCAAGCCGTGAAAGATAATAAAATTGATCCTGTTATTGGTCGTGATGATGAAATAAGAAGTATAACTAGAATTTTATCTAGAAAAACTAAAAATAATCCTGTTTTAATAGGTGAACCTGGTGTTGGTAAAACTGCTATTGTCGAAGGATTAGCTACTCGTATTGTTAAAGGAGATGTTCCTAATAGTTTAAAAAATAAAACAATTTGGGAACTAGATATGGGAGCTTTAATAGCAGGTGCTAAATACCGTGGTGAATTTGAGGAAAGACTAAAAGCTGTATTAAAAGAAGTAAAAGATTCTAACGGTGATATCATTATGTTTATCGATGAAATTCATATGATAGTAGGAGCTGGTGCTTTAGAGGGAGCAATGGACGCTGGTAATATGTTAAAACCAATGTTAGCTCGTGGAGAAATTCATTGTATTGGAGCAACTACTTTAAATGAATATCGTAAATATATCGAAAAAGATGGTGCATTAGAAAGAAGATTTCAAAAAATTTTAGTTAATCCACCTACTGTTTTAGATACTATAACTATTTTAAGAGGATTAAAACCAAAATTAGAAGTATATCATGGAGTTAACATCAAAGATAAAGCATTAATTGCTGCTGCTTCTTTATCAGATAGATATATAACCGATCGTTTCTTACCTGATAAAGCAATTGATTTAATTGATGAAGCTTGTGCTACTATTAAAGTACAAATGGAATCAGTACCAACTGAATTAGATACTTTAACAAGACATATAATGCAACTACAAATTGAAAAAGAAGCATTAAAAAAAGAAAAAGATGATTTATCAAAACATCGTAAAGAAGAAATTGATAAAGAAATTGAATCTTTAAAAGAAAAAGAATCTAAATTAAGAAAAAGTTGGGAAGAAGAAAAAGAAATTAATAATTTAATCAATAAGAAAAAAGAAGAAATTGATAGTACTAAACATAAATTAGAAAAAGCTGAAAATGAATATGATTTAGAAACTGCTGCTAAATTAAGACATGGTGTATTACCTCAATTAGAAAAAGAATTAGCTGAATTAAATAGTAAAAATAAATCTGATATTTTAAGTGATACAGTTGATGACAATGATATTGCTAAAATAATATCTAAATGGACTAATATTCCTATTAACAAATTAGTTGATAGTGAAAAAGATAAATTACTTAAATTAAATGAAAATATGAAAAAAAGAGTAAAAGGACAAGATGAAGCTATTAAATTAGTTAGTGATGCTATTATAAGAGCTAGAGCAGGTATCAAAGATCCTAATAAACCAATTGGCTCATTCATCTTCTTAGGTCCTACTGGGGTTGGTAAAACAGAAGTTGCTAGAACTTTAGCTTATGAATTATTTGATGATGAAAGACACATGATTAGAATTGACATGAGTGAATATATGGAAAGTCATTCTGTAGCTAGATTAATTGGATCTCCTCCAGGATACGTTGGATATGATGATGGTGGTCAATTAACCGAAGCAGTTAGAAGAAATCCTTATAGTATTGTTTTATTTGATGAAATAGAAAAAGCTCATAAAGATGTATTTAATATCTTATTACAAATATTAGATGATGGTCGAATTACTGATTCACAAGGTAGAACAGTTGATTTTAAAAATACTATTATTATTATGACATCTAATTTAGGTAGTGAATACATTCTAGAAAATGTAGAAAATTCTCATGAATTAGTTATGAATGAATTAAGACAAACATTTAAGCCAGAATTTATTAACCGTATCGATGAAATAATAGTATTTAAATCATTAGATAAAAATGTTATTTATGAAATCTTAGATAAAATTATTAAAGATATTGAAAAGAGATTAAGTGATAAACAATTAAAAATAGTTTTAACTGATAAAGCTAAAAATTATATTGTGGAAAACTCTTATGATTCTAGATATGGGGCTCGTCCAATTAAACGATTTGTAACTAAAACTGTGGAAAATTTAATTGCTAATGAAATTATCAACAATGAAGTAAAATATAATTCAACAATTACAATTGATGTTGATAAAGATTTATACATACAAAAAATAGACTAATGTCTATTTTTTTATATATTCTAATGCTTTCATAATTGCTAATTTACCATAAGGATACATTAAAGATCCTTGTAAATAAGCTATATATGGTTCTCTCATTGGACCATCACATGATAATTCAATTGAAGATCCTTGAGTAAATGTCCCTGCTGCCATTATAACTTCATCTTGATAACCTGGCATAGCCCAAGGTATTGGTTCAACATATGAATCAATAGGTGAACCAGCTTGAATACCTTGACAAAATTTAATTAATTTGTCTTTATCATGAAAAATAATATTTTGAACAATATCTGCTCTTTCTTCATTATATTTAGGTTCTACTTCATAGCCTAAACTTTCAAATACTTTACTAGCTAAAATAGCTGTTTTCAAACTACTAGCCACTACACTAGGAGCAAAAAATAATCCTTGTAATATATATTTATTAACACCTAAACTAGGGCCTACTTCTTTACCTTCTCCTGGTAAAGTTAAACGTTCACCAACTAATTTAATTAAATCTTTTCTACCAACTACATAAGCACCATTAGGAGCAATTCCTCCACCTAAATTTTTAATTAAAGATCCCACTACAATATCCGCACCTACTTCAATTGGTTCTTTAGTTGACACAAATTCACAATAACAATTATCTATCATAATTATTACTTCTTTATCAATGTTTTTAATAAATTTTATAACTTTTTCTAACTTATCAATTGTAATGCTTTTTCTAGTAGAATATCCTTTTGATCTTTGAATTTCAATAACTTTTATTTTTTTATTTTTTAATACTTCTTCTATTTTTTTATAATCAAAATCATTATCAATTAAATCAATTTGTTCATAATTAACATTAAATGATTTTAAAGAACTAGGGTTATTTACAATACCTATTACTTCATCCAAAGTATCATATGGTTTACCAGTAATACTAAGTAAAACATCATTAGGCCTAAGAAGTGCAAATAACGTAACAGTTAAAGCATGACTTCCTGATATAAATTGATTTCTAACAATAGCATCTTCTGCTTTAAATATATTAGCATAAATACTTTCAATAGTGTCTCTACCACTATCATTATAACCGTAACCAGTAGTTGAATTAAAATGCGTTTCTGATACACTATTTTCTTGAAAAGCTTTTAAAACTTTTTCACTATTATAAAAACATACATCATCAATTAATTTAAATTGTTCTAGACATTTTTTTTCAAATTCATCAATCATTTTTAACACCACCATCAACTCTTATTATTGTACTATTAATATAAGTATCATTTATTAAATAATTTACTACATTAGCTACTTCTTCTGGATTAGCAAATCTATTTAATAATATTTTATTTAATTGTTTATTTTTAAATTCAATATCCATATCTTTATTCATATCAGTATCAACCCAACCACATGCTATAGCATTAACAGTTACATATGGTGCATATATATTAGCGAAATTATGAGTAATTGAATTTAATCCCGCTTTAGATGCATCATAATCCAAACTTTCCTTATAATATGTATCAATACCATTAGTAGAAGAAATATTAATTATTTTCCCTTTTTTATTTTTAAACATATATTCACCAATATATTTGCTAGTTAAAAAAGGACCTATTAAATTAACATCTAATATTCTTTTAAAATTATCCACAGTTTTATCTTCTAAAATAGTATCAATAGCTATTCCTGCATTATTAATTAACACATCAATTGAATCAAATTTAGAAATTGTATTATCTAGTAATTTTATTACCTCTTCTTCTTTTGATACATCACTTTTTAAAACTAATACATTAGTATATTTTTCTAATTCTTCCTTAGTTTGTAAAGCAGTAGTATCATCATTTACATAAGTTAAAACTAAATTATGTTTAGCTTTAGCTAAGAATAAAGCAATAGCCTTTCCTATTCCTCTAGTTCCTCCTGTTATAACTATAGTCATCCATCCACCTCATTTTTTATAATATTAACTATTTCGTTTCCATATTTATTAACCTTATATTCTCCAAATCCACTTATTAATTTTAATTCTTCTAAAGATTGAGGTATTTTTTTTATCAAATCATCTAATGTTTGATCATTGAATATCATATAAGGTTGAATTTGTTCATAATTAGATTTTTCTTTTCGATATTGTTTTAATCTTATTTTTAATTGTTCTACATCAAATGAATATTTTTCATATTTTAATAATGTATCACATATTTTTTTTATTTTTTCTTCATCACGTATTATATGTTTTTTCTTTTCTTTATTCAATAATACTTCTACTATTTTATCATTTCTAATTATTAAATTTTTATAATCTTTATCACTTTTTTTAAAATTTAAGTATGTGTTATCATTAGTTAATACTACCAATGATTCATATTTCAATTTCATTTTCTCTTTTTTTAATATTTCATTAAGTATATTTTCATGTTCAGCATTTTGAGTTAAAGGATTTTTAATTCCTTTTTTATACATTCCCATTCTTCTAGTAAATGTTCCATCTTTTTCAATATCAACATTACCATTTAAATTTTTTGACTCTAATATATACATATTTCTTTTAGTAACTAATATAAAATCGATTTGCGCAGTTTTATTGTCACAAGTAAGCATTAAATCATGCAATATATACATAGGAATTCTTGAATTAATTAAATTATAATTTAATCTTTCTTCGCCAATCATTCCTTTTTGTAAACAATTTATTTTATATCCATTAGTAACTTCATCTAATTTTAGATTATCTAAATTATTATCATTACTCTTACCCTTATAATATAAAATTGGTTTTTTAAATTTAGAAAACAAATCTAAATCAATAATATATATAATTAAAAAATATAATAATACAATGGATAAAATTATTAATATGATTAGCCAATATTTTGTTATAAAAGAATAAATTAGTCCAAAAACAAACAATACTATTAAACCTGCAAAAAAATCTTCATCATTATTTCTATAATATTTTTTTCTCGCCATAAGTAACTCCTTTTATTAATTATATCACAAAAAAATAATTGCGAATTACAATTATTTTTCTTTTATTTCGTCAATATATTTATTAACTTTACTAGCCCAACTTTTATCAGCAGCATATTTAGAATTCATTTCTTCAGCTGTTGTTAAACCTTTTTGTACATAATTTTTAGCAATATTATCAATAAATCCTTTAATTCCTTCATCTAAAGTGTCATATTTCATATAAGATCCACCATTACATGATGGGCCACCAACTTGACCACCAACATTATTACATTTCTTAACTAACGTACTACAATTCCATTTACATCCTGTTTCATGCATTGAAATTGCTACCGCTAAATAAGGATCGACACCTTTTTCTAAAGAATATGTAACATATAGTTCCCCTTTGTTTTCTAAATCAGAATTTAAGAATCTATTAATTTTATCAATCAATTGTTGTTCTGTTAATCCATCATATACTATTTCTTCTACTTCTTCAGTAACTTGAACAGTAGATTCCGCTAATAAATTTTGTTTAGGCTCTATTATAGTTGGCTTTTCTACAGTTACATTCATAAAATTACTTACTACAAATAACCCAAGAAAAACGCACAGCTTTGTTTTCAAAATTTTTTCACCTCTTCATAAAAATTTGGGAAAACGTCTTCAATTTTACCATATTTTTATGATTTAGTCAAATTGAGTTACTCAATTACAAATTGTAAATTTTTGGAAGAATTTGTTCCTTCCTTTAAAACATCATAATTTTCATAAACTTTTTTCACATTTAACCCTACTTTTGTACATATATTTTTAACCTCATCTATACTAAAAATTCTAAATATATGCTCATCATTATACACTTTATTATCAACTTCAAAAATAATTTTACTTTTTTCAATCTTCAAATCTTTATCATAATTCCAAATCATTGTTCTTTTAATATTATCGCAACAATCAACTTTTTCTCCTGAAGACTGTGGATTATGTAAATCTAATATAATTTTCCCATTAGGCTTTAATATTTGCTTTAAATTTTTTAAACATAATTCTAATTCATCAATATTTCTCAAGTGATTAATTACAGCAAACATTGATATTATTATGTTATATTTTTTATCAATTTTTATATCTAACATATTTTGGTGATATAAACTACCATTTATTCTTGTTTTAGCTATTTCTAACATTTCTTCATTTAAATCCAATCCGTCTATATTATAATCATTTAATAAAGAAGCATGAATTCCCGTTCCACATCCAATATCAATTATTCTATCATTTTTATCAATAAAATTTTTTAAAAAATCTACTTCTTTTTTATAATTTTTTTTACTATAAAATTTATCATAGTATTTAGCAAATTCTTTATATTCCATAAAACCACCTTAATTTTATTTTTATTATATATTTTTATAAAAAAAAATACAAGTTAATTTTGTATTTTATTAACATTTTTATCTTTGATCACTTATTGTTGCAGAACTATTACTAGCTTCTAAAGCTGAAAGTGGATCATATGGTGCTCCAGTTGTAGTTCCTGCAAGTAATGCAATATCTACTGCATTTTCTGGTATACCCCACGAATTTCCAGAAAATATAAATACAGCACGATCAACAACATATCCACGAGTATTATACACAACATTATCCATAATAGTTCCCATAGAATTTGGATTTAAATAAGCTGGTTGTCTTAAAGTGTGAAATATATTATTTCTTACTAATAAATTTGTAATATTAAGCTGTGCTACAAATCCTCTATTTACTACCCAAGTTGAAGAATCTCCTGCCTGATTTGGACCATAAATCTGACAATTTAAAATTTGATTTCCATTTCCTCCAATTTGGATAAATTCAACTGGATATGGTTGATCACTAGTCATTGTAAGTCCATCAATCGTAATATTATCATTATTGCATAAAAATGGCACAATTGGGGCTTGAAGTAAAATTAATGATCCTGCTCTACCTTTTATTGTTAATCCAGGTATATTCAAAGGAATTTGTTGTGTTATTGGATAAATTTCCTTGTAAAACGTTTATAATTCCATTAGGTTCAGCCACAGCTAAAGCTTCATCTATTGCTTGAAAAGGTCTAGCTTGACTTCCATCACCATCTGGGGCAGCAGTAGATTGAACAAATAAATTATATGGATTAGGTTCTACAATTCCTGTTGGTCCGGTTGGACCATGTGATCCCGGAACATTATATATACGCAACACGTCATGCTATTTATTTTGTTACATTCATTTCTTCTATTATAATTCATATAATATAAACCTCCATTATATATCTTTTATATTATATGATAATAAAAATTTATTAGTTCATTAAAAATATGAAAGTTTTTATTAATTTTAAACAAAAAAAATTCATAATTTCTTATGAATTTACAATACAAACTGGGGCGATAACAAAGGTTATCTGAAACCCTAAAGTAAAAGTTGATAAACAACTAATCACTAAAATAATAATACCATATTTTTTCGATAAATGAAATACTTTTTAAGCTATTGGTTCCTCGATTAATTTATCTAACACAGCTATTGCCTCAAATTTAAAATTATAGTTATTATTATTTAATATTATTTCTAATTCTTCCAATATAGATTTTAATTCATTAATGTTAATTTTTCCACCAATATAATATACCCCATTAATAATTAATGGCCTTATTATAGATTGATTATAATCTTTATTAATAAATTTATTTTGCTTATTACCTCTCTGCTTATAATAATCAACCTCATGTTCTGATACATCTCTTAACAACTTAATATCATATAATGACTTAAGTTTTTTTAATATATCTTCAAATTCTTCTACATATTTATCAAATTCAACTAACCATTCATATAATTTTTTAAGTGCTATTTTCAAAAAATGATCGTCTGCCATTCTTTGTACTTGTTTTTCATATTCAAGTGAATTCATATTTTGTTCTACACGATTTATTTGTGTAGTTAGCGCCAATAACCACCATTGAGACTTAACCATTATCAAAGTTAGTGGAATTATAGTATTTTCATTATTCTCTTTGCTCATTTTTTACCTCACATAAAAGTCGTAGCCATACTAACTAATTTATTAATTTATATTTTCAATATATGATATTAAAGTGTTTTGAACAATTTGATTTAAATATCTTATATTTTTAATTGTTTTTATAGTGTCTTTATCAATGTTTTTTAAAACATCTTTAAAATTAATACTTTTATCATATTTTTCATTATATATATTTACTAACTTTTTACATTTTTCTTGTACATATTTATTTTTTGTTGCATAATCTAATGGTTCAAATAATACTTTCATGGTAAATCTTGATAATAATGGAGCAGGAATTATATTTTTATAATTCTTTTCATTCAAATTAGAAGTAAAAATAATTAAATAGCCATTTAAATCAAATTCGTTTTCATTTAAATCAGTAAATTTTCCATCTTCCAACAGTTCATAAAAGAAATTAAATATATCTGTATCGGCTTTTTCAAATTCATCTATTAAAATAACTCTAGAATCGCTATTTTGAATTTTATTAGAAAGTTCTCCGCCTCTTTCACTTCCAAAATATCCTTTTGGTGACCCAATTAAACTATTGAGAGCTCCCTGCGTTTTATAATTACCTAAGTTAATCTTTATCATTTTACTATCTTTATAAAAAGTATTATGAATAATTTTAGCCAATTCTGTTTTTCCAATTCCAGAATCACCACATATCAATATAGACATTATTTTTAATTCTCCAAGATTATATAAAATAGAATAATTTTTTATCTGCTTTATCAATTCCTCTTTAAACTTTTTATGACCATATAAATTATTATTTAGATTATTTTTTAATAGTTGAATACTATCATCACTTAAATTACTAATATCTATCTTTACTTCATTTTTACTTTTATATATATTATTTATCGGAATTATGGTCTCAATAAATTGGCCAAAATCACTTTTAAAGCGAGTTAATAAATTAAAATTAATAATAATATGTAAATTTTCTTTTTTTCTTACTATATTAATTATTTGTTCAACACCTATAGGATTATCTTGTGCACTTTTGTAATAATTAGTAATATCAACATAAATGTTTTTGTCATCTGTTAATTCTTCTAAGCCATCTTTTTCCAGTATGTTTAAGGCTGTTACTATTATATCATTATCTTTTTTCTCATTCTTGAATTCTTTTAATCTATCAGGTGTATATGAATATATTATAAGAGGGTTATTCATTTACATTCCCTCCTTTAATATTCAAATCTTGAACTATAGCAATTAAATCCACATATGTATAGTATCCTTCTTTTTTAGATAAATCTTTATCATTTTTTTCAATAGTTGTGTTGGATTTAAATAATTCATCTCCCATAATATTTGTCGGAATATCTTCACTTCCAAGTTTTTGTAAATAATTAAAAGTACTTGTATCATCGTATTTATATTTATCAGTTCTATAAATTCCAATTATATTTACTTCTCCAATCTCCAAATCATAAATAGAATAATCATTTTCAAATTCTTTTTCTGCTTTAACAGGAATACTTATATAAAAGTTTTTAAGATTATCAGTTGTTCCTTTTAAATTGTATTTATAGTCTTTTAAAAGTATATTAGAAATCGCATTTATATCAATATTAAATATTTGACCATCTGAATCAGTTGTAATCTTATTGCCATTAAATACACCCGCTAACATAGAGTTTATTTGTGCGATTTCAGTTTTATTAATAATTTTAAGTTTAACATTATCAATTTTTACTAAATCACCATTTTTTAAATCTTTATTATCTAGGTCTTTACAAACATTAATTATTTCATTTAAATATGTCGAATTGGTATTTTTTATCTCCTGTAATTCTTTATATTCATATGTTTTCGTATTAGAATTTTCTCTTGAAACTGATGGTAATATATTACCCATTTTTTTATTTATTGAAACATTGGCTCCAATAGTGTATCCATTTGAATACTCATCTCTATATGTTAATTCTTCTTTATCAACTCGTTCGTTATTAATTAACATGCATATTTCAAAAACTTTTTGATAATTAATATAATAAATATTAAATAACTTGATAGTTTTTTGCTGTCTTTTTTTAAAAATAACTACAATATTATTTAAATGTAATAAAATTATAATAAGCAATGCAATTATATAGTATAGTATTACCACTTTTGAAATTACTGGAAAAAAAATTTTTGCAACATAAAATATCAGTATTGATAATGCATATTGAAAAATAATTCTCATTATTATTGTTACTTTATTATCCATATATCTTCTCCAATCAGTTAATTTTTGTTTATTATTATAGCACGTTTTCATTAATAAATCTCTAAACAAATTAAAAAATACCATTATTTATAAACAATAGTATTTTTATAAAATATTGAGTATTAATACAGTTTAATTTATAAATTTTAATTTGAATCATCAAATAATTGTCTTATATCTATTTCTAAAGCATCTGCAAATTTTCCTATTGTTTCTAACAATGGTGTCTTATCTATTGATAAACATTCTAAATCTCTAACATAGCCATGAGTAAGACCTGTTAGATCAGCAAGTTCTTGAAGTGTGTACTTTCTCATTAAGCGATATTTCTTTATATTTTTTCTAACAATTAATGATAATTGTTCTTTAGAATATCTACTAGTCAAAGTACCTTACTTCCTTTCTAACAAAATTATTTCACATAAAGAATGAAAAATATGTCGTCTGCATGAAGTTTTTATGCTATAATTAGAAATGAAAGGAGATAAGGTTTGTATGAAGACAAAAAAATGTAAACATTGCCAAGAAGAAATTGCAAAAAGCGCAAAAAGATGTCCTAAATGTGGTGGAAAATTAGGAATGCCAGGATGGGCTAAAGCATTAATTATTGTAATAATTATATTTGGTTGTATTGCAGGATGTGTTAATGGATGTTCAAATGCTGTAAATGATGCCGTTGAAGATACTAAAAATTCTTACCAAGATATAAACGGAAAAACTTCATTTAAAGTAAATGAGACATTCCAAAATAAATATGAAAAAATCACAATGACTGAAGTAAATACAAATTTTACAGACTATAACGAATATTTAGGACCTAAAGATGGCAATAAAGTTATTATGTTAAAATTCGAAGTTGAAAACATTAATAATGAAAATGATGAATTATATGTTAGTAGCATGAGCTTTAACGCATATGCAGATGGCACAGCAGTCGATTCATTCTATGGTGGAAGTGATAAATACAATGACTTATCAGCTACTGTTGGAAAAGGAAAAAAAGCTGTTGGCTATATATTCTATGAAGTTCCTGAAAATGCACAAAAAATAACTGTTGAATATAATGCAGATTTTTGGACTGACGGGAATACTATTGAATTTATCATTCAATAAAAGAAAAAAACTGGCTAATTTATATAGTCAGTTTTATAAAATTATCAAATTATACAAAGCAAAAGGAAGAGATAAACTCTTCCTTTTGAAATACAACTACCAAGTGTATAAATACACCTGCAACAATCTAAAGTACTTTAATTATACCATTATTGTTTACTAAGTCAACACTTTTTCACGATTTTCTTTAGATTTATTATAATTAGTATTTTGTTTTCTAGCAGTTCTATTTGTTTCTTTTATTTCTTCAAAAGCATAATATTTCTTTATTATTTTTAAGATAACATCATTATCTTTTTTTGAAATAGTTGCAATTTTATTATTAAGATAATATGGTTCTCTAATTCTATTACAACTAATATTAATTAAATTTTCTATCCTAGCAGTTCCTAATTTTTCATCTAATAAATCATAATGAAAATAGTAATTATCATCTTTATGTTTTGAAGTAAGTGGTATAGCAGTCCACATTTTTTTATTTGATGAACTTCTCCACAATATTGCTGGTCTTAACTTTCTTAATTCACTACCAATATTATAACCCAAATCCACCCAATATATTGCTCCAATTTTTAGACTAGTAGTATCATCAGAATTTCTATTTAGAAGTTTTAATTTATCTTTACACCATTTATTATATGATATTCCATCTGGATTATTATTTGTATTATCTTTAACATAATTTAAAAAACTAATTTTAGCTTTTAATAAAATATCATCAAATTCTTTATTAGTTATTTTTACAGGTTTTCCTTTAATATAAATACATCTTTTAATATTAGAACGATTATAATCAGTTATTTCATCTAATGCTACATACTTGTTAATAGATTTTAAATAAATGGTATTTTCTTTTTCTTCATTATAAATAGGCACTCCAACATAGTGATTTTGCGATATATCATATAAAATTAAAATCCATTGCTTGTTATCATTTAAATTAAATTCATATATTTGTTTCCAATTTATTGTAAGCATATTTATCACCAACTTTCTTAATTTTTTATTATAAAGATAAATCGTCATCTTTTTCATTCTTAGTACTATAAAATTTTTCAGCACTTTCTTCCATTTCAGCATTAATATGTTTAATAGATTTTTCTATTTCTTTTTTATCAAACAAATTTAATCCTTTGAATATTTTTTCTTCCTTCTTCTTAACTTCTGGATCATATTGCTGTTTAAAAAACTTTATATCAATATTATTGTAATTAAATAACCTATCAATTATATTTTGTATAAATTTTGGAAGTTTTTTTATTATTTTGTTTAAATGATAAATAAGATAATCTGTTTTTTCTTTTAAATCATTATATTTAGTTTCATATTGATAGTTCATAGTTTTTAAATGATTATTTTCTTCTTTTAATTTTTTATTTTCATCCATCAATTGATTTTTAGATTTTAACACTATTTTATTATTAATCTTTTTCTTTTTATCTATTTCATCAGTTATATCATTTTTATCTTTGCTAAGTCTAGTTAATTCTTTATTTATTATGTTCTTATTATCTTCTAAACCTGATACTTCGTTACGAAGATTAGATAATTCTTTCTTTAATTCGTTGGCTTTTTCATTAAATTTTAATCTTTCATATGGAGAATAATCTCTATTTTTGCCTTTTTGTTTTTCTTTTAGTTTATTATCTAATTGATAAATTTGATTAAATTCATTGATACATCTTTCTCTCATTTTGTCTTGAATAACAACTAAAGATTCCTTTGTAAAAATAGACGTTTTACCAACTTGTCTTGATAAACCAGTTTTACAATTTTCTTTTACAGGAACACCAATTATATGCAAATGTGGGGAGTGTTCATCAAAATGACAAGTAGCATTTGCTATATAAAAATCTGGAACAATTTCTTTTAAATCATCTAATTGCATTTTAAACACCTTAATCATCTCGTATTTATATTCTAAACTTTTATCTTCCCAGTAAGCCATATCCCCAAGTTCAATAATTATTTCACAAGCAAGATCATGTTTATTATCACTACTTATCTTATTAAAGTAATTATCTATTTTTCTATCTTCTCTTATTTGCTTATTATTATATTCCAATCTTGCTTCTTCAAATAAATCAAAATACAATTTTTTAACATCTTTAGTAATATCATTTGAACCTTTAATGATTTGGATTAATTCTTGATTATTATTATATTGTCTTAAATTATGATGATTAATTTTTCCGAGTTGTTTAACATTTTGAATTGCATTATTACTTTTGTTAGTTGTTCCCGATAAAGTATTTTTTGCTTCTTGTCTTGCTTTAATAGTTTTATTGCTATCATTACCTAAATGAAATGAATAAGATAATTCCATCATATATTTACCTCCTCTAAATTGAATATTGTAATAGTACAAAAGTAGTATTGTCATTATTCATAACTTCCTATATATCTTGTCAAAAACAAGATATGGAAGCTAAGGTTTACCACCTTAGGAACCGTTTACTTTATTGCGTAATAACCCAAAAATTTGTATTGGTTAAAACTTCATAAAGTATTAGTTTTAAATTGCTATCACCACTTTCATTTACTTTGTAAACAAAACGTGCCACGCATTTTAAAATTCTTTTTCGTTAACATTATCTGGTATTGTTTCAAATACATCTCTAATGTTAACTTTTATATCGTTCGGATTATTTTTTGTAACAAGCATCCCCATTGATACCCAATCTTTTTCTCCATTATTATTTTTTTGTAGCGGGAATACTCTAATGGGAACTTCATTTTTAAGTAATGGCCCTATATCTAATTTTTCAATTTCTTTATAATAAGTTCCTTTATATAAATTCACTTCATAATATTCATTTAATCTGTATAAATGTTGCATTACATCTTTAATAGGTAAGTATTCACTATATCTAACATCAGTATCCGAACATATACCATTAAAATCATAAGTAAGCGGTCTTTTCTTATCAATATAACCATTCTTATATAACTCTTCAAAATCGTTATAAAATGTACTTCTAAAATTAATTTGTTTAACTTGATATTTACCATTTTTCGATTCTAATTCAATGTCATCAATATAACGCATAACTATATCTGCTTTGGTATCTCTATCTAATAAATCCCAATTTTCATTAAAAGCATAATAAGATATTGGCAATTTAACTTTATTGATAAAGTCCATATCTCTTTTAAGTAATATATCTTCGGTAGTAAAATTCAATTGTTCTGTTTGTGAACTTTCTAACAGTTTTGAATTAATATATTCAATTTGACTTTCAATTGTTTTAGATTCTTGTTTATATTCTTCTTCTGTAAACACTGAATCGATGTACGCTTTTCTAATTCTTTCCTTTTTATTTTCTAAACTTTTTAATTCTTTTTCTAACTCAGCTTTTGGATCATTCAATTTTGACTTTAAAACAGGTAAGAAAAATTCATTTACAACATTATCATATTCTAATATATCAGTGAGCAATTTTTTAACAGATGTCTCAATAACTTCTTCTTTGATATTATTTTTGCAATCTTCACACCTATAATAGAAATACCATTTATCTGCCTTTAGTTTGTGTGAAGCTCCACCTGCAAGTATTCTGCCACATTTTGGACATTTTAATTTTTGTAGAAATATATAAGTTTGTGTTCTCATATAATTCTTTTGATTTTTCTTTTTTTGAACTTGGCAATTTTCCCATAATTCTTTTGACACAATAGGTTCAACTACATTTTGATAATAAATAGGTTTATTAAATGTTTTTCCAGAGACAAAGTCACCCTTATAAATTTCATTTGATATAATACGAAATATTGCTGTATCTCTCCAATTTGTTTTTCCTAACACCTCTTCTTCATTAAAAATAGTAGCAATATTAGAATAACTTTTACCTTCAAAATATAAATTATATATTCTCTTAATGATATCTTTTGTTAGTGGATCTGGAATTAACTTTTTACCATCCCTTTTATATCCTAAAGGATTTTTACCTGGAATATGTCCTTCTTTAATTGCACCAACTAACCCGAACTTAGTTCTTTCACTTGTCCTTTCAATTTCATTTTGTGAAACAGTTGTTAAAAGTCTAGCTACTAATTTCCCACTAGAATTAGTAGTATTAATTTCTTCATTAGCACAATCCAAGTAAGCATTATTTTCTTCCAAAAACCTCATAATACCTTCTAAGTCAAAAACTGATCGGGTCAATCTATCTAATTTTAATACTACAATGGTATTACATTTCTTTTCCCTAATATCTTGTAGTAACTCCTCAAATGCTGGCCTATAATTACCTGTTTTAGCGCTTATTCCTGCATCCTTGTATAATTTATATATATCGTAACCTTTATACTCACACATAGCTCTTAAACGCTTTTCTTGTTCTGGCAAACTAAATCCCTCACGAGCTTGATCCTCAGTACTAACTCTAATATACAAACCTGCAACTTTCTTTTCATTATCCATTTTCTTCAACTCCTTTTACTAAAAAAGGAGACAATAGTATTTAATAAAGTCTAAATACTACTGACTCCTCTAATATTTCAATATTATAAATTTTAAATATATTGTGTTTATATTTCATATATGTCTCCCCATTTCTAGAGAAGATACCTCTTTCATTGGTCATTTATAATATCATTTTTTTAAGATTTGTCAAATCACTGATAATATTTAGATAGTTTTTAAATACTCTTCTAGTTCTGATAATTTTATTTTATTAGATAAATTTTCAATAAATATTTCATTAGAATAATTAAAAGCAAGAAATGTTATATTTTTGATAATTATTCTATGTGGCTCAATATATATTAAATTTGTTTTGTCTATTTTTCTAATACTACCGCTAATAATAGTTGGTTTAGTATTAGTAAATTCACATATAAAATTAATTTTCTTCTTTAAAGATTCTTCTAATGAAATTTCTTCTTTAATAATATTTACCATTGTTTCAATCCTTTCTTTTTAAAGTAGGATAGTTTTTAACAACAA